>JANNGJ010000085.1:0-4340 GCA_031403815.1 Burkholderiales bacterium
TTGTACGGCCTGGCCGATCGCATTGTCGAAGATGCGGTTGAGGACATGGAAAGGCCGGCCTTGAAGGTTGAGGTGATACTCGGTCGCGAGGTCGTGGATGCATCCACGCAAGATGTTGTACTCCGCGACCACCTCCTCGATGTCGAAAGCATCCTTCAGCCGCTGCATCCCGTGGGCCGTCGGGCTGGCTTCGGCGAGCGCTTCTGGGATGGTCTGGTCGGGATTGATTTCGAGCGCCGACGCCAACTCTTCGAGCAAGTCTGGGATGTGGTCGTTGAGAGTCGGGGTCTCGAGATGGCTCGCAGAAGGGAGCTGTCTCACCTGAATTCGCCACGTGAGCAGCAGCGCATCGGATTCGCCTCTGACCAGGTGGGCCAGCGTTTGCAGGGTATTTAGCGTCACTTGAAAATGCCATCCCGTTGAGCTAGGTCGCGACGCTGAATGCAAAGCCTGCGCTGTCGGCCGCCAACGCGTGTTGGCGCCCATCGAAATCTGAGCCAATTATGGGGGTCATGCCGACCAACGATCTGATGGCACTCGGGCAATGCCCGCTTCGCGGCATTCAGTTCGAAGCACCAATGGTCTGCGATAGGTCACCCAGCGCCGGCCAGAGTTCGGCGACCATGGGCAGCGGGAAGACGTAGAGCAGCCGGCCAAGCCGGCGAGGTCGGCTAAGGATCGCATGGCCGCCTTTCACCCTCGTTCACTCAGCGGTCAAGGGCGGCCAATTGCGGTCGGCCGAAGTCCGCGTCTCGCCACCCCAAAATATCGACGCTTCAGCGCGTACAGACCATTGGTCGGCTGCGGGCGCAACTACTCCGCGCGCTCAGGAAACAGCAAGCCGTACATCTCCCGGGTCCGGTGTGTCATCTTCGCCGGATCGGGCCAGTGGACCTGATCCTCCGCGACCAGCAGCTTGGCGTACACCGTTTGGTAGACGCGTTTCACCACGCCCGGAGCCACTTCCTCCCGGTCGCGCCCTGGGAAGAAGCCCAACAGCCGGAAGCCTGCTCGCTCGAGGCCTTGCGCTGCGTGGGGCGTGCTCACTGGGGCGAATGCGTAGAGGAAGGCCGCTCCCATGGCGCGGCCGATCGCCTCGCTGCCTTCAAGCGCTGCGACCGCAAGCCCCGTGCCGCGATGCTCGGGTGCCAAGACGAGCAGCCGGCCCCAGACCGCAAGCGAATCCACTTCCCGCTCATAGGACTAGAACCCGACCAAGTTTTCGTCGTGCAAGATGCGAACGACGATCACATCCCGTTCAAGGTCACCATCGAGGCTGACTCGCCTCAGGTAGAAGTCCTCGCGCAAGTAGCAGCTGTTGACGCCCACGGCGATGCTTGGATGCCAATCCTTGACCGAGGACATCAGTGGCGCAATGTCGGCACGGCCGAACTGCGCGTAGCGATATCCGTTGGGCAGCGGCGACAGCGCCGCGATTGCCTGGGCGGTGGGCCACCTCATGGGCGATGTGCAACGGACGGGGCCGTGTCCCTACTGATGGCTTCCCACAAAGCGCGCGCACGGGGTGTGAGATTCTTCGGGTCGGGCTGCACCAAGTCCTCCTCAGGCACCAGCACCTTGCAGTACACGGCCTCGAAAACGCGCTTCACGACCCCCGGTGAGACCATTTCCTGGTCATAGCCCGAACTGAAGCCGACGAACTGCCAACCCACAGTTTCGAGGGCGTGCTGCATGTGGGGGATCTTGAGCGTGGCCGCCCCGAAGATGAGTCCCGCACCCATCGCCCGGCCCACGGACTCCGCGATCGGCATCACGTTCGAGGCAAGCTTGGCACTGCGATGCGTGGGGTCGATGACGATGAGGCGCGCGTACAGGGTAAGGCTGTCGGGCTCCTTCTCGATGGACCACATGCCCACGAGGTCTTGACCCTGAACGAAGACCACCACCATGACGTCCCTGTCCGGTCCGCCTTCGAAGAACACCTGGTCGGCGTAAAACGTTTCACGCAGGTAGCAGCTGCCACCGCCGATGGCGATGTCAGGATGCCAACGTGCGAGCCCTGCGGCGAGCAACTGCGCATCGGCTCGCCGAAGGAACTCAAAACGATAGCCGTTGGGCAGCGTGATAAAGGCGTCAAGCTCGCCGGCGGTCGGCCATTTCATCGTTGGATTGCGCTTTCAGGGGCCGTTTCCAACTCAGTGTAAACGTGCTGACAGGACGCTCGGTGGCCGGCCAGAGGGCTATCACGTGGCGCGTCGGACGGGTCTGTTGCCGCCGGGCGGCGGCCCCGTAACGCGGATTCGCGTAACTTGCAAGATCGCTTCGGGTGCGCCAGCTGTCGGCCCCGGCCAGTAGTCGACGCTCCAACGGCGACCATTGGTTCACAGCAAAGAGCCGCGGTCCGTACAGACCGTGATCCGACGACGTTCTTGGCGAAATCAATGTCGACTCGGACAATGGTTACAGACATTCCCAAATCCGAGTGAGTCTTAGGCGTTCCACCATGACGATCCAGGTTTTGTCCGAAGCGGCGCGCGGCGCTCACTTCCTATTTAGCTATTTCGCGCTGTTGCCCCTTGTGAATCGGCGTTTCCTTCGAGCTTGGACTAAGGACGGCCCGGCCGCCGCACGGGCCGTCCATCGATTGCACGGCGATCGGGCATTGGCAATTGCTGGCGCGGACGTTCTCATCGAGGGCGAGCATCACGTTCCTGCGGGAGGATGTGTCCTTGTCTACAACGAGGCGTCGCTGCTCGACCTCGTGCTGCTGAATCGCTACGTCTATGAACACGCCGATGTCGGAGTGGGCGCCGAGGTATTTGCGAAGTTCCCGTGGTCGCGAGAGGCCTTCAGCAAGGCGGGCATCGTGATTTTCCAGCGGGGAGATCGTTCTGCCGCCGAGCGCATGCTCAACGCCGTAACACAGCGCGTGGCGCAGGGCGCCAAGTTGGCGATGGGCGGCGAAGGTCGCCTGAGCCGGGACGGCAATGTCGGCCACTTCAAGCGGGGTGGATGCCTGGTTGCAATCCGCGCCGGCGTGCCCGTCGTTCCAGTCGCCCTGGCTGGCAGCCCATCGATGATGCCAGTGGGCTCCCTTCGACTGAAGCCAGGGAAACTTCGGGTCAGCTACGGAGAACCCGTGTCAACCCAAGGATGGAGTGAAGCGCAGGCCGACCAGCTGGCCGCGCATGTCCGCAGCAGAGTTGTTGCCCTGCGCCAGTAGCGAATGCGCGCTGGAACGCCATCCATCCCGTGCGGCTGCTGCAGGGTTCCAAGCTTGGCGTCGGTTGACCGCTTACGGTCGTGAACCGCCTCTGAGCCTGCCGCCAATTGGCTGACCGCCGAAACACCCAGACAGACGTTCAGGCCCGCCATCGGGTTTGTTCAACCTGGGTCAGGCGGGCCGGCCCTGCTGGCGCACGCCGATCAGGCGGAGCCCGTGCCGCGCAGCGGGCTGTCAGGCGCTCAAGCCACCCGACGCAAGCTCGCCTTGTGGCTGCCCAGCGTGCCGCCGAACAAGTTCTTCGGATCAGCCAGCTGCGGCACCAGGTCGATCTGGGTGCGCGCACCGCGCTGCTCGGCCAGCAGCTTGTGCAGGAATCGCAGCGCCGAGTAGTCCTCCAGCGCGAAGCCGACGGAATCGAAGATCGTCACGTCGGCACGGCTCGTGCGGCCGGACCGCTCACCGCGCACGATGGGGGCGAACTCCGTCACCGGGAAGTCGGCGGCCAGTTGCTGGATCTCGCCTTCGACGCGCGATTGCGGCTCGTACTCGACGATCACCCGCGCATCGGCGCGCAGCAGGATGTCGCCGTGAAGCTCGGTCTTGCCCGGGCAGTCGCCGCCGACGGCGTTCAGGTGCATACCGGGCTCGATCATGGCCGGCTCGAGGATCACCGCATTGCGCTTGTCGGCCGTGACGGTGGTGACGATGTCGGCTCCGCGCACCGCATGGGCGGTGCTGGTGCAGCGCACGATGACCAGATCAGCCAACTCGGGCAGGGCTCGCAGGTTGCGCTCGAGCTTGGCCGTGGCCTCGACGTCGACGTCGAACAGACGCAACTCGCGGATGCCGAGCATCTTGTGAAAGGCGATGGCTTGAAACTCGCTTTGCGCGCCATTGCCGATCAGCGCCATGCTGCGGCTGTCGGGCCGCGCGAGGTGCTTGGCGGCCAGGGCCGACATTGCGGCCGTGCGCAGCGCCGTGGTCACAGTCAACTCCGACAGCAGCAGTGGGTAGCCCGTGGCCACGTCGGCCAGGACGCCGAAGGCGGTGACCGTCAGCAAGCCGGCGGCCGTGTTCTTGGGGTGGCCATTGACGTACTTGAAGGAGTAGAACTGGCCGTCGCTGGTCGGCATCAGCTCGATCACACCGACCG
>JANNGJ010000086.1:0-5997 GCA_031403815.1 Burkholderiales bacterium
GCCGGCTGTCGGCGGCAATCCGGTTGTAGAGCGTGTTCACGGCGCTGCGCCCCCCTTCGAGCACCTGGATGAAGATGCCTTCCGAGAAGCAGAGCACGCCGGTGACACCCGCCCTGGGGTTGTTGGCCTTGCTCTTCTTCAGGATCGCGACCAGTTCTTCCTGATCAACCGCCGGGACGGCGCGGCTGGCGTACATGAGTCTCACAAGCATGTCAGCTCCCGTTCTTCTTGGACAGCAGGGACAAGAACTCGCGGCGCAGGTTGGCGTCCTTGAGGAAGGCGCCGCGCATCACGGAGTTGGTCATCATCGACTCGTCGTCCTTGACGCCGCGCCAGTGCATGCAGAAGTGATCGGCTTCCATCACGATGCCCAGGCCGTCAGGCTTGACCCGGTCTTGCAACTCATCGGCCAGCATGATCACGGCCTCCTCCTGGATCTGCGGCCGGCTCATGATCCAGTCGCAGATTCGAGCGTACTTCGACAGACCGATCAGGTTCGAATGCTCGTTGGGCATGATGCCGATCCAGATCCGGCCCAGGATCGGGCACAGGTGGTGCGAGCAGGCGCTGCGCACCTTGATCGGGCCGACGATCATCAACTCGTTCAGGCGCGATGCGTTCGGGAACTCCGTCACCGTCGGCGCCTTCACGTAGCGGCCGCGAAAGACTTCGTCGATGAACATCTTGGCCACCCGCTTGGCGGTGTCGCCGGTGTTGTGGTCGTTGTCGGTGTCGATCACCAAGGCCTCGAGCACACCCTGCATCTGGGCCTGCACCTCGGCCTTGAGTTCGTCGATTTCGCCGTCCAGGATGTAAGCGGCGATGTTGTCGTTGGCGTGGTAGCGGCAGTCGGCGCCCACCAGCCGGTAACGGATGCGCTCGGAGGCGGGCAGCTGCGCCAAGTCATCCTCACTGCGAAAAATCGGCATGGTCGGGTTGGGCATGGCGCGGTCCTGGGTACGGCGGGACTGCCGATTGTGCCGTCAGGCGGCCTCGGCTGCTGCCCTAGACTGCCGGTGTGAGTTCAGCCCCCCCGCCTTCGATGGCCCTGTCCCACCTGCTGAACCACGCGGCCGACATGGTTCAGGGTGTCGGCGCGGGCCGCTCGCTGACGGAACTGCTCGGCCGCGTCCCGGCCGCAGCACGCGCCGGCACACAGGCGCTGGCCTTTGAGGCTCTGCGCCGCTTGGGGGGCGCGCAGGCGGTGCGCAGCGTGGTCGCCACCAAGCCGCCGCCGCCAGCGGTGGACGCCCTGCTGGTGACCGCGATTGCGCTGCTCTGGCCGCCCGCTGCTGGCGCGCGCCCGGCCTACCCCGACCACACCCTGGTTGACCAAGCCGTGCACGCCACCCACCAGCGTGCGCCGGCCGCTGCGGCCTTCGTCAATGCCGTGTTGCGGCGCTTTTTGCGCGAGCGTGAGGCCCTGGTCGCGGCGGCCGAGCGCCAGCCCGTCGGCGCCTTCAACCACCCGCTGTGGTGGATCGAGCGCTTGAAGCGCGACTGGCCGGCCGATTGGCAGGCGCTGCTGCACGAGGCCAATCGCCACCCGCCCATGACCCTGCGCGTGAACGCACGGCGCAGCACCGCCACGGCCTACCTGCAGCGCCTGGCGGCCCAGGGGCAGGTGGCGGTCGCGGTTGGCAGCCATAGCGTGGTGCTGGCCGAGCCTTGCGCCGTCGGCCAACTGCCGGGTTTCGCCGACGGCGAGGTCTCGGTTCAAGACGCGGCGGCACAGCGTGCAGCGCCCCTGCTGCTGAGTGGCGGTTTAGCGCAAGCGCGTCCGCGCGTCCTCGACGCCTGTGCCGCGCCGGGCGGCAAGACGGCCCACCTGCTCGAACTGGCCGATCTTGAGCTGCTGGCGCTGGACAGCGATGCCGTGCGGCTGGCGCGTGTCCAGGAGGGTCTGAACCGGCTCCATCTGAGTGCTGCCCTGCAGTGCGGCGATGCGCGCCAACCCGCCGCCTGGTGGGACGGCCGGCCCTTCGACGCCATCCTGCTCGACGCGCCTTGCACCGCCTCGGGCATCGTGCGCCGCCACCCCGACATCCGCTGGCTGCGCCGGCCCGAGGACATCACCACCCTGGCGCGCCTGCAGGCGCAGATGCTCGATGCCTTGTGGCCGCTGCTGGCGCCAGGCGGGCGCCTGCTGTACGCCACCTGTTCCTTGTTCCCGGCCGAGGGTCAACGCCAGATCGACGCTTTTTTGCAACGCCTGGGGCCGGGCGCCGCCCGTCTCGACCCTGCGGCGCCGGGCCACCTGCTGCCCCTGCCGGACAATGCCCAGGCCGCTGCCCCAACGGCCGATGGCTTCTTCTACGCCCTGATCCACAAACCCTGAGCGCCTTCATGCCTTGCTTCGTCGCGGTGTGCCAGCCCCTCGGGCACCGCGCAACGCGGCGCCCGGCGCCCTGGCTTGCGCCGCTGTGGCAACTCGGCGTGCTGCTGTGCGCGCTGGCGCTGGCCGCGCCGGCCGCGGCACAGGGGGTGGAGGTGCTCGACCTCCAGGCCAGCCGCGACGACGCCATGGTCAGCCTGGATTACCAGTTGCGCGTGACCCTGCCCCCGGCGGTCGAGTCGGCAGCGTTGCGGGGGGTGCCGATCTACTTCAGCGCCCAAGCCACCTTGTGGCGCCCGCGTTGGTACTGGCGCGACGAGCGCGCGGCCCGGGTCAGCCGCGATTGGCGCTTGAGCTTTCAGCCGCTGACCTCCAGTTGGCGCATCAGCCAGGGTGGCCTGGGCCAGAGTTTCCCCAGCCTGGCCGAGGCCATGGCGGCCATGACACGCAGCACCGGCTGGCGCGTCGCCGAGGCGCGCGATGTCGAGCCCGACGGGCGCCACTACATCGAGTTCAGTTGGCGCCTGGACACCACCCAGTTGCCGCGCCCGATGCAGATCGGCCTGGGCGGCATCGGTGGCGCCAGTGAGTGGTCGCTCGGCGTGGAGCGCAGCGTCAGGGTGGCGGCCGACGCCCCGAAGTGATGGTCGGATGAGCAAGTCGGCGCGCTGGGGCTGGGTGGTGACACTGGTGGCCGCCACCGGCGTGGCCCTGGTGCTGGCCTTCGTCGTGGCCCTCACCGGCGATGCGCCGGCCTTCTACGAACGCCAGTTCGTCTGGCTGTTCTGGCTCAACATCGCCGTGGCCGCCTTGCTGGCCTTGGTGATCGTGCTGGCCGCACTGCGGCTCGTGGTGCGCAAGCGTCAGGGCAAGTTCGGTACCTTGCTGCTGATCCGCCTGGCCAGCATCTTTGCCCTGGTGGGGGTGCTGCCGGGCGCGGTGATCTACACCGTGAGCTACCAGTTCGTTTCGCGCAGCATCGAGGTCTGGTTCGACGCCCGCGTACAGGGCGCCCTCGACGCGGGCCTGGACTTGGGCCGCGGCACCCTCGAAGCCCTGGTCAGTGACCTGGGCGCCAAGACGCGTGTCGCTGCCGATCGCTTGGGCGAGACCCGGGGCACGCCGGCGCCGCTGACCTTGGAGCGCTTGCGCGAGCAGTTGTCGGCGCAAGACGTGGCCCTGATCGGCCCCGGCGGCCAGGTTCTGGCCAGCGGCAGCGGCAGCGCCACGGGCATGGCGCCCGAGCGACCCAGCGCGGCCATGCTGCGCCAAGCGCGCAGCCAGCGCGTGGTCAGCCAGATCGAAGGGCTCGACGATGAACTCGCGCCTGGGGCGGAGCCACGCGCGCGGGTGCGGGCCCTGGCCCGCCTGCCGTCCAACGACATCCTGTTGGGCAGCGAAGAGCGCTTCCTGCTTGTGGCCCAAGCGGTGCCGACGGCGGTGGCGCGCAATGCCCTGGCAGTGCAGAGCGCCTACCGCGAGTACCAGCAGCGCGCGCTGGCCAGAGATGGCCTGCGCAAGATGTACATCGGCACCCTGACGCTGGCACTGATCCTGGCCGTGTTTGGTGCCGTGCTGCTGGCCGCGGTGCTCGGCACCCAGTTGGCCCGGCCGCTGTTGCTGCTGGCTGAAGGCGTGAAGCAGGTGGCCGCGGGCGACCTCACGGCCAAGCCGGTATCGACTGCGCGCGACGAGATCGGCGGGCTGACGCGCAGCTTTGCCGACATGACGGAACAACTCGGCCACGCGCGTGAGCAAGTGCAGCGCGGCGTGAACCAACTGGAGAGCGCGCGCACCCACCTGCAAACCATCCTCGACAGCCTCACCGCCGGCGTCATCGTATTCGACGCCGAGCGCCGCATCGACACCGTCAACCCGGGCGCCACGCGCATCCTGAAGCTGCCCCTGTCGGTCTACCGCAGCCGCATGCTGGCCGATGTGCCCGGCCTTGAAGCGCTGGCGCTGGCGGTGTGGCAGCGCTTTGAGCTGCACCGCGCCAGCCCCGAAGCCGGCGAGCGCGACCATTGGCAGGACTCCTTCGAGTTGCAGTTGCCCGGCGCTGAAACGCTGAGCCTGTTGCTGCGCGGCGCCACCCTGCCGCAGGACGCGCGCCTGCTGGTCTTTGACGACATCAGCGAGGTGGTGTCGGCCCAGCGCTCGGCCGCCTGGAGCGAGGTGGCGCGCCGCCTGGCGCATGAAATCAAGAACCCGCTGACGCCGATCCAGCTCTCGGCCGAGCGCCTGGAGCACAAACTGGCCGCCAAACTGCAGCCCGACGATGCCAGCCTGCTGACCCGCTCGGTGGCCACCATCGTGACCCAGGTCCAGGCCATGAAGCAGTTGGTCAACGAGTTCAGGGACTACGCCCGCTTGCCGGCCGCCAAGCTGGCGCCGCTCGACCTCAACGCGCTGGTAGGCGAGGTGCTGGGCCTTTACGGCGAGGCCACCGACAGTGGCCGCTTGATCTCGGGCTGCGCCAAGGCCTTGCCCTGGATCGTTGGCGACGCGACGCAGTTGCGCCAGGTCATCCACAACCTGGTGCAGAACGGCCTGGACGCCGTGGCCGACCGGCCGGCGGGCCAGGTGCGCATTGCCACCGAGCCGGTGCGTAACGAATTGGGGGAGGTGCGCGCCGTGCGCCTGGCCGTGCATGACAATGGGCCCGGCTTCGCCGACAAGGTTCTCAAGCGCGCCTTCGAGCCCTACGTGACCACCAAGGCCAAGGGCACCGGACTGGGCTTGGCGGTGGTGAAGAAGATTGCCGACGAGCACGGCGCGCGGGTGCGCATAGGCAACCTGGCATCCGTCGCCGCCGGGCCAAGTGGCGACAGGGCGAGCGGTGCGCAAGTTTCGCTATCATTTTCCAACCTCGCCGCCGCGCCGGGCGCCGACCTTACCCAGCCTGCGGACTCGCAGGCCCACTGAGTCCCAATGGCCACCATCCTTGTTGTTGACGACGAACTCGGCATCCGCGCGCTGTTGTCGGAAATCCTGACTGACGAGGGCCACGCCGTCGAGTTGGCGGAGAACGCCGCCCAGGCCCGCGCCGTGCGCGAGCGCATGAAGCCGGAGCTGGTCTTGCTTGACATCTGGATGCCCGACGTTGACGGCATCTCCCTGCTCAAGGAGTGGGGCGCCTGCGGCCAGTTGACCATGCCGGTCATCATGATGAGTGGCCACGGCACCATCGACACCGCCGTCGAGGCCACCAAGTTCGGCGCCATCGCCTTTCTCGAAAAACCCATCACCCTGCAAAAACTGCTGCGCGCTGTAGAGCAGGCCCTGACCAAGCCGGCGCCGCGCCCGGCGCAGGCGCCCGCGCCCTACGGCACGCCGGCAAACGCCAGCGCCGCGCTGCAGCCCAGTGCCCTGGGCCCGATGCGCACCGACATCGCCTACCTGCACGATGCTGTGCCAACGATGGTGGGCCACGGCCACATGGTTGCCGCCCCCGTCGGCCCGCAAAGCGAGCAGAGCTTTGCCCTGGACCGCCCCCTGCGCGAAGCGCGCGACGCCTTCGAGAAGAGCTACTTCGAGTTCCATCTGGCCAAGGAGAACGGCTCGATGACGCGCGTGGCCGAGAAAACCGGCCTGGAGCGCACCCACCTGTACCGCAAGTTGAAGCAGCTTGGCGTCGACCTGGCGCGCAACAAGCGCGGCGG
>JANNGJ010000087.1:0-1563 GCA_031403815.1 Burkholderiales bacterium
CAGGCCGAGCGTGCGCATGGTCTCGAAGATCGGCACCAAAAGCGTCACCAGCGGGAACATGGAAGAGGCGACGATGCAGGTCAGGATCAATTGCCGGCGCCTCAGGTTCAGGCGCGCAATGGCGTAGGCCGCAAGCGCCGAGACCAGCAGCGAGAACACCGTGGCGCTCAAGGCCACGGCGAGGCTGTTACCCAGGTACTTCAGCAGCGGCTGGTCGGTGAAGGCCTGCACATAGTTGGCCATCGTCGGGTTGTGCGGCCAGTAAGTGATGGGCTTGCTGACCAACTCGGCCTCCGTCTTCAAGGAGGTGAGCAGGATCCATACGGCCGGAAAGAAACCGTTGATGACCACGATGCCAGCGGCGATGAGGCGCAGGCTCTTGCTGTCCCAGATGCTGGTCATGCGTTTCTCCCGATGCGCTTGAGGTAGAAAGCGGTGACGAACAGCGAGAGCACGAACATGCACACCGCCAGCGTCGAGCCGTAGCCCACATCGAGGTAGTCGATGGTCGTCTTGTGGATCAACATCGCCAGCGTCTCGGTGCTGTTGCCGGGCCCGCCCTTGGTCATCGTGTAGGGGATGTCGAAAGTCTGCAGCGCCGTGATGGTGCGAAAGATCAGCGCCACGATGATCGAGGGCATCAGCATCGGTATCGTGATCTGGCAGAACTGCTGCCACTTGCTCGCGCCATCGACCTCGGCCGCTTCGTAGAGCGATTTCGGGATCATCTGCAAGCCGGCCAGCAGGATCAGCGCCATGAAGGAGCTGGTCTTCCAGATGATGGTCAGGCAGATCGCGGCGAAGGCCCAGTTGGGGCGCAGCAGCCACATCGTCGGCTCGGCCGGTCCCCCAATCGTCGAGGTCGCGCGGCGCACGACATCATTGACCACACCGTACTCGGTGTGGAAGAACCAGGCGAAGATCAAGCCGGCAAAAGCCAGCGGCAGCGCCCACGGCAGGAGCAGGGCCAGGCGCACCGGCCACTTGTGCTTGAAGGGCAGGTTGGCCAGCATCGCCAGGCCCAGGCCCACCACCAACGCACCGGGCACGGTGATCAGCGTGATCAGCACCGTGTTGGTGGTGGCGTTCCAGAAATCGGCATCCTTGAAAACCATCGCGTAGTTTTCCAGGCCGACGAACTTGACGCCGCCGCCGCCCGACAGGCGCAGGTCGTAAAAGCTGTTCCAGATCAGCTTGCCGATCGGATAGACGACGATCAATGCCAGCAGCAAAAATGCCGGTGCGAGCAGCAGGAAACCGAGCGTTTTTTCGCTCGGGTCGCGCCATCGCTCCCATGTCGTCTGTCCGCTCATACCCTTCTCCTGTTGTCTTGCGGAAACGTCGCGGGCATTGCCCGCGGCGTGTCTGCGTCTGGCCAAGCTATCGCATCACGCGGGTCAGCCGCGACTCGATCTCGTTCACGCCTTCAGCCGGCGTCTTGGTGCGCGCCAACACCGCGCTCGTCGTCGTGCGGATGATGTCGCTGACCTGGCCGTAGTCCTTGCTCATCGGGCGGCTCTTGCCGGCGACGACGACGTTGGCCGCGTCCTTGAACCAGGGCAC
>JANNGJ010000088.1:0-13358 GCA_031403815.1 Burkholderiales bacterium
GGTGCAAGGAGCGTCTTCTTCCGACATTCGCCGGAAGGTTACTGAGTGATGCCGATCTGCTTGAGGATGGACGGATGGCGCTTGACGACCTTGAACTTGCGGATGTCGCCGCCGAACTCTTCCAGGCGCTTGACGGCCCAGGGCGACAAGATGCGGCTGAGGTAGCGCTGCGGAATGCCGTATTCCTTCTCCAGAATGGGCCCGTCCTCGGCGGCGTCGAACAGGCCCAGCGGCGACTCATTCACCGGCGAGCCCTTGATGACATAGAAGGGCACCTCCTGCATCAGCAGCTTGAGCCGCTCGGCGATCGAGCTCTTGCCGCCCCCCACCGGGCCCAGCAGGTAGAGCACCTGCTTCCTCTCTTCCAGCCCCTGCGCAGCATGACGAAAGTAGGCGACCACCTGCTCGATGGCGTCTTCCATGCCGTAGAACTCGGCGAAGGCGGGGTAGCGCTTGATCAGCTTGTTTGCGAACAGCCTGGACAGACGCTGGTCATTGCGCGTGTCGACCGTCTGTGGCTCGCCGATGGCCTTGAGCATGCGCTCGGCGGCGGTGGCATAGGCCAGCGGGTTGCGCTTGCACTCGGCGAGGTAGTCCTCGAGCGAGAGTTCTTCTTCACGGGTGCGTTCGAAGCGCGCGGTGAAACTGCTGATGACGTCCATGTGCGGACCTCCTGGTAAGGACTCGGCACCTGCAAGCAATTCGCCTGCCAGTGTCTGGGAAGTTCTGATGCCGTCCCGGCTTGACGGGCCCAGGCGGCATCAGAGCTTTCCAATCCTTACGCACCACGCACAGGGTGTGCGCTCTATCTTGATCTCAGCATCGCGCAGTCAGCGCAAGCCCATGGACTGAGATGCGGCAGTTTTCGCCCGCATTTCACGCCATGGGCCTGGCGCTCGCCTTGAACGCATCACGCAACCGGACGGATGACCCGGCCTGGCCGGCGGAAGTTCCGCCGGCGCAGCGCCCTCGTCAACCGTCGATCAGCGCCGGGTCCCAGGCATGCACGGTCTGGCGTTGCTCACCCAGCTTCTCGATGAACACATGCATGGTGTCGCCCGGCTTGAGAAAGACCGGGTTGGGCTTGATGCCCAGGCCGACGCCGGGCGGCGTGCCCGTCGTGATGAGGTCGCCGGGGTTCAGGGTCATGAAGCGACTCAGGTAGCTGACGATCTCGGCGGCGCCGAAGATCATCGTCTTGGTGCTGCCCTTTTGGTAGCGGTGGCCGTTCACATCAAGCCACATCGACAGATTCTGCACATCGCCAACTTCGTCGGTGGTCACGAGCCAGGGGCCGATCGGGCCGAAGGTGTCGCAACCCTTGCCCTTGTCCCATTGGCTGCCGCGCTCGAGCTGGTACTCACGCTCCGACACGTCATTGACGACACAGTAGCCGGCCACATGGGCCAGGGCGTCGGCCTGAGAAACATAGCGCGCGCGGCTGCCGATGACGATGCCCAGCTCAACCTCCCAGTCCGACTTGACGGAGCCCTGCGGCAGCACCACCGGGTGATTCGCACCGACAGCGCAGTCCAGCGTCTTCATGAAGACGATCGGCTCTTTCGGGATCGGCATGTTCGACTCGGCGGCGTGGTCGGCGTAGTTCAGGCCGATGGCAACGAACTTCGTCATCCCCGTCCAGGGCACCGCCAGGCGACCCTGCGGCACGACCGGCAGGGCACTGATGTCCAGCGCGCGCAAAGTGGCCAGGGCCGCCGGCGCCAGCGTGGCGGCCGTGATGTCGGGCAGCAAGGCCGACAAGTCGCGGACCTGGCCCTGGGCGTCGAGCAGACCGGGTTTCTCGTGGCCCTTGGGGCCGTGGCGGAGCAGTTTCATGGTGGGCTTTCGCGGGGTTGAAAAGTGGATGATTCAGTTGGACCAGCCGCCGTCGACGATCTGCGCCGTGCCGGTGGTGAAGGCCGATTCGTCGCTGGCCAGATAGACCGCCAGCGCGGCAATCTCTTCGCTGCGGCCGAGCCGGCCCATCGGCTGGCGCGCAATGTAGCTGGCCTCGACTTGCGTCAGCGTCTGACCACTCGCCTGGGCCCCGGCGGCAATTCGCTCGCGCAGGCTCGGCGACTCGACGGTACCGGGGCAGATGGCGTTGCAGCGAATGCCTTTGCCGACGAAATCCGCCGCCACCGCCTTGGTCAGGCCGATCACCGCCGCCTTGGTGGTGCCGTACACAAAACGGTTCGGCGCGCCCTTGATGCTGCTGGCCACGGAGGCCACGTTGATGATGGAGCCGCCGCCGCGGCTGAGCATGCCCGGCAGAAACGCCTTGATCATGCGGAATTGCGACCGCACGTTGAGCTCGAAGCCGAAGGCCCACTCTTCTTCGGTGCAGTCGAGCACCGTGCCGCTGTGGACAAACCCCGCGCCGTTGAAGAGCACATCGATGCCGCCGATGTCCTGCGCCGCTGCGCTGATGGCCACGGCGTCGGTGACATCGAGCCGGCGCGTGCTGCAGCCGGTCTCGGTGGCCAGGGCTTGCAGCAGCGCGGCGTTGATGTCGGTCGCGATGACGCGCGCGCCTTCGCGGGCAAAGGCCAGTGCCGTGGCCCGACCGATGCCCTGGCCGGCCGCGGTGACGAGGGCGGTCTTGCCCGCCAGTCGGGTGGAAGCGCTCATGGCTGCTGCTCCTTGGAAAGTGGATCGAAGGCCGCCAGTGTCGCAGCCACGCCGCGTTCGCGCAGGCTGTGCAGGGCCGGCGCCAACGCCGCCACCAGGCGCGGTTCACCGGCCAGGTCACCGAACAGCGGCGCGAAACGGGTGAAGTGGTCGGCGCGGGCGTGGGCGTCAGGCTGCGCTTCGGCCTGCCCGTACAGCACCTGCAAGGCGTCCGCCCACGGGTCTTCAATGGCATAGCGCTGGCCGGCTTCGTCGTGGCCGCGCAGGAAGTGCAGCCACCCGGCCAGGGCCAGTGCCAGGTGGGCGATAGGCGCACCGGCCGCGAGGCGCTCTCGCAAGGTGGCCAGCCAGCGCTGCGCAATCTTCTGCGAACCGTCCATCGCGATCTGCGTGCAGCGGTGCGCCAGCGCCGGGTTGGCAAAGCGCTGCAACAGGCGCTCGCGGTAGCCCGGCGGCACGCTGACGCCGCGCAAGGTGGGTTCGACTTCATCGCGCAGCAAGGTGTCGATGAAGCTGTGCAGCGCCGGCTGCGCCATGGCCGCGTCGACAGTCGCCCAGCCGGCTGTCACGCCCAGATAGGCCAGCGCCGAGTGCGCGCCGTTGACCATGCGCAGCTTGAGGCGCTCCCAGGCCGCCACATCGTCTTGCGCAGCAACGAAGCGCACACCGGGCCACTCCGGCCGGCCGGCGACGAAGCGGTCTTCGAGCACCCAGTCGATGAAGGGCTCGGCGATCACCGGCCAGGCGTCCTGCATGCCGAGACCGGCGCTGATGCGGGCCCGGTCGGCGTCGGTGGTGCGCGGCACGATGCGGTCCACCATGCTGCAGGGAAAACTGCAGCCCGTGGCGATCCAATCCACCAAGGCGGGCAAGCCTTGCTGCGCCGCCAGCGCCAAGACGCGGGCACGCAGCACCCGCCCATTGGCCGGCAGGTTGTCGAGCGACATCAGCGTGACAGGCGGCCGGCCAAGCGCCTGGCGCAGGGCCAGGCCTTGCACGATCAGTGCCACCGCACTGCCGGGCGCATCGCTGGCGTAGGCCTTCTCAGTGATGGTCAGGCTGACGATGCGGGTGTGCGCGTGCGCCAGGCGGTCAAGCACGGCCTGGGGGGCCTCGGGTGCCACCAGAACTTCGAGCACGCTGCCGATCACGCGCAGGGCCTCACCGCTGCCGTCGCGCAGGGCCAGGGTGTAGAGGCTCTGCTGCGGTGCCAGCGCATCGCGCGTGTCGGGCTGGCGCAGTGACACGCCGGTGATGCCCCAGGCGGCTCCCGCTGCGGCGCCGACGCTGTCGAGCGCATCGTCATTGAAGACCGCCAGGTGAGCGCGCACGAAGGCGCCGAGGCCGAGGTGGACGATGCCGCACTGCAGGCTGCTGCGGCTGAAGGCCGGTCGGCGCACGCCGAGCGGCAGGTGGGGCAGCGCGGCGGCCTGCAAGCGCGCTGTCATCGGGCCGGTACCGTCCAGAGAAACAGGCGCGAGACCTTCTCGCGGCCGATTGGCTTGTCGGGCGCCTCGACCGTGACCACGCGGTCGGGTTTCCAGTCGCCCATGTCCCAATCGTGCGAGACGATGCGCGTGCCCGGCTTGAGCGCCAGCAGCTTCGGCCGCAACAGCAGGTTGACGTCGGGCAGCAGGTACATCGTGATCACCGTGGCCTGCGACAGATCGGTGGCGAACAGATCTTCCACGCGAAACTCGGCCTGATCGGCCACCCCCGCGCGGCGCGCGTTGTCCCGGCTCTTCTCGACCAGCTCCGGCACGATCTCGACCCCCAGGCCGCGCGCGCCAAACTGCTTGGCCGCGACGATGACGATGCGGCCGTCACCCGAGCCGAGGTCGATCACGAAGTCACCGGCCTTCACGCCCGCGAGCTTCAACATCTCACGCGTGACGTTGTCGGGCGTGACGACAAAGGGCACGTCGATGTCTTGCGCGAGTGCGCCGCTCACGACGAGCAGCAGGCCCGCGAGGAGTTGTTTCACCAGTCCCACATCGCACCATCGTGTTGCAGCCGGTTCACCGGCAGGTAGGCGCGCTGATATGGGTACTTCGCCGCCAGCGCCTCGTCGATCTCGACGCCGTGCCCAGGCACCTCGCCGGGATGCATGAAGCCAGCTTTGAAGCTATAGGCATGCGGGAACACGGCATCTGTCACCTCGCCGTGCGGCATCAACTCCTGAATCCCGAAGTTAGGCACCGACAAATCGAAGTGCAGTGCCGCGCCCATGCACACCGGCGACAAGTCGGTGGCGCCGTGGCAGCCGGTGCGCACTTGGTACAGCGCGGCCAGGTCGGCAATGCGGCGCAGATGCGTGATGCCGCCGGCATGCGTGACTGTCGTGCGGATGAAGTCGATCAACTGGTTCTCGATCAAGCCCTTGCAATCCCAGATCGTGTTGAAGATTTCGCCCACCGCCAGCGGCGTGGTGGTGTGCTGGCGAATCAGGCGGAAAGCGTCCTGGTTCTCGGCCGGCGTGGCGTCTTCCATCCAGAACAGGCGGTAGGGCTCCAAATCCTTGCCCAGACGCGCCGCCTCGATCGGCGTGAGGCGGTGGTGCACATCGTGCAGCAAATGGATGTCGGGGCCAACCGCCGCGCGCACCGCATCGAACAGCTTGGGCGTGTGCGCCAGGTACTTGTGCGTGGCCCAGTCGTGCTCACTCGGCAGCGAGGCGTCGGCAGGCTCATAGGTGCGCGCGACGCCGTCGTTTGCCACTTTCGCCACGCCGTACACCTTCTCCAGCCCCGGCACCCCGCTCTGCGCACGAATGGCCTGGTAGCCCGCCTCTTTGTGGCGCAGCACTTCATCGACGGTGTGCTCGATGTCGCGCCCGTTGGCGTGGCCATAGACCAGCACCCGCGAGCGACTCGCACCCCCCAACAATTGATACAGCGGCATGCCCGCGGCCTTGGCCTTCAAGTCCCACAGCGCGGTATCGACCGCGGCGATGGCGCTCATCGTCACCGGCCCACGCCGCCAGTAGGCGCCGCGGTAGAGGTACTGCCAGAGGTCTTCGATGCGGTGCGCATCGCGGCCGATCAGGCAGGGCAGCACATAGTCGTTGAGGTAACTTGCCACCGCCAGTTCGCGGCCGTTCAGCGAGGCGTCGCCGAGGCCGGTGAGGCCTTCGTCAGTTTCGATCTTCAGGGTCACGAAGTTGCGGCCGGGGCAGCAGACGATGACTTTGGCGGCAGTGATCTTCATGACCAGTAACCCTTGTGTTGCACGGATAAGCGCCCCTGAGTACAACGCGCGACTTCGACCCCACGCTGGAAATCCGCCCCATGACGCAAGCCACCCCACGCCAGACCATTGCCGACTTCGACCCCGAAGTGATGCGCCTGTTCGACCAGTACGTTCACGGCGGCCTCGACCGGCGTGGCTTTCTCGACCGCGCCAGCCGCTATGCGGCAGCGGCCGGCACCACCTCGGCCGGCCTGCTGGCGGCGCTGAGCCCGAGCTTTGCCGCGGCGCAGAAAGTGGCGCCGACCGACCCGCGCATCAAGACCGAGCGCATCGAAATTGCCTCGCCCGCCGGCCACGGCAAGATCAATGCGCTGGTCACGCGACCGGCACAAGCCAAGGGCCCCTTGCCTGTCGTGTTGGTGGTGCACGAGAACCGCGGCCTCAACCCGCACATCGAAGATATCGCGCGCCGCCTGGCGCTGGACAACTTCATTGCGGTGGCGCCCGACTTGCTCACCACGGCCGGCGGCTACGCCGGCGACGAAGACAAGGCGCGCGAAGCCTTTGCCAAGATCGACCAGACCAAGGCCCGCGAAGATTTCGTCGCCGCGGCGCACCACGCGCTTGGCATCGCCGGCAACAACGGCAAACTCGGCGCCACCGGCTTTTGCTACGGCGGCGGTGTGGTCAACATGCTGGCCACGCGCGTGCCTGGGCTCGTCTGCGGCGCGCCCTACTACGGCCCAGCCCCGGCGCTCGACCAGGTGGCCAAGATCAAGGCCGAACTGCAAATCGTGTTCGCCGCCACCGACGAGCGCATCAACGCCATGTGGCCGCCGTATGAGGCGGCGCTGAAAGCGGCCGGCACCAAGTTCGAAGCCCACTTCTACCCCGGCACCCAACACGGCTTCAACAACGACACCACGCCAAGGTTCGATGAGGCGCAGGCGAAGGTGGCTTGGGGACGGACCTTGGCGCTGTTCAATCGCACTTTGCGCGGCTGAGTCCCACCGAACCCTGTCCCCGTTCGTCCTGAGCTTGTCGAAGGACTGTCGGGGGCGCGGCGCGGCTCTCATGCCGCGCCCGGGGTTGCGGCGAGCGTGCGCTCAAGCACCATGCGCTGCGCGTGGCTGCCTCCCAGGCGCTCTGCGTCGGCGAGGCACTCACGCAGGTGCTGGCGTGCCGCAGGGGCGTCACCCTGCATCAACACCGCCAGGCCCGCCGCCCAATGCAGCGCCACCGGCGCGCCAGCATGGCCCTTCTCGGCGATGCTGCGCAGGCGCGTGGTAACAGCCTCCAGCTTGCTGCGCTCACCTCGCGCCGCCGCCAGCATGGCAAGGTGGAACTCGGCGAAGACGTTGCCCCCGCCACCGAAGTGACGCTGCGCGTGGGCTGCGGCAGCCGGCCAGGGCAAACCATCCTGCCCGAGCAAGCGCAAGCGCCAGAGCATCGACACGGCATCGGTCATGCCCACCAGCGGCGGGGCAGCATCGAGCTGGCGCAGGGTGTGCTGCGTGAAGCGGGCGAAGGCGGCGGGGGCGCGGCCGAGATCGATCTCACACAGGCCGGCGTGCCAGTGCAGGTGGCCGAAGAGCAGCGCGTCGTCAGAGTAGCGGGGCAGCCAGGCGTCGATGAAAGCCAGGCCGGCAGCGGCGTCGTGGCGCTCGAAGTGGCCGTGCATCAGCACATGCGCAATGTTGCCGTTGGCGGAGCGCAGCGCGAAGCTGCGCTGAGCGTGCTCGACACCTTCGTCGAGTACGCCGGCTTCGATACAAGCCCAGCCGAGGTTCGTCAGCAGCCAGGCGTGGTCGGCCGGGTAGTGCGGGCGCAACTGGCGCACGTAGGCCAGGCGCGCTTCGTTGTGGTCAAGCCGGCCACTGAAGGCGAAGAGGCCGAAGGCGCCGCAGGGCGCGGCGGCGATGAGGGCATCGGTGGGCCACTGCGCGGCGTGCACCAGCGCCGCTTCGAGGGCGGCGGCCGAGCGGCCTTGCACCAGGTGCCTGAGCACGGCCACATGCGAGCGCTCGCGCTCACTGGCCGCGGTCGCATGCTGCTGCGCGAGTTCGATGGCGGGCCCGACCTCGGCGCGGCGCAGGTACACCGCGGCATGCAGGGCGCGCATCGCGTGGGCCAGCGCGAAATCGGGCGCAGCGCTCAGCGCATCGTCGAGCGCGGGGCCGACGCCGGGCCAGGCGTGCAGGTAGGCATCGACGGCACGGTTGTAGGCGTGCGCTGCGTCCGGCGACGGGCAGGTGAGTGGCAGGCCAAGGGCGTCATTCATGGTTGCCGCCTGCTACATCACCGCGCCCAACTGCCACGGCACGAATTCGTTCTGCCCGTAGCCGTGCAACTCGCTCTTGGTCTTGCGGCCTGACGCGGTTTCGAGCATCAAGCGGAAGATGCGCTCGCCGGACGCATCGACGGTCTCGACGCCTTCGACGATCCCGCCGCAATCGATATCGATGTCTTCCTGCTGCTTGGTGAACAACGCAGTATTGGTAGACAACTTCAATGACGGGCTGGGCGCGCAGCCGTAGGCCGAGCCGCGGCCGGTGGTGAAGCAGATCAGGTTGGCGCCGCCCGCCACCTGGCCGGTGGCCGAGACCGGGTCGTAGCCGGGCGTGTCCATATAGACGAAGCCGCGCGCGCTGACGGCCTCGGCGAACTCGACCACATCGACCAGATTCGTGGTGCCGCTCTTGGCGATGGCGCCGAGGCTCTTTTCCAGGATCGTCGTCAGCCCGCCAGCCTTGTTGCCGGCCGAGGGGTTGTTGTCCATCGACATGCCGTTGCGCTTGGTGTACTGCTCCCACCAGGCGATGCGCGCGAGCAGCTTGTCGGCCACTTCGCGGCTCACGGCGCGGCGCGTCAGCAGGTGTTCGCCGCCATAGATTTCGGGCGTCTCACTCAAGATCGCCGCGCCGCCGTGGCGCACCAGGCGATCGACCGCGGCGCCGAGCGCAGGGTTGGCGCTGATGCCCGAATAGCCGTCGCTGCCGCCGCATTGCAGGCCCACGGTGAGGTGGCTCGCCGGCACGGGCTGGCGTTTGATCCGATTCGCTTCGGGCAACAGCTTGTGGATGATCTCGACGCCGCGCGCCACGGTCTTGGCCGTGCCGCCTGTGTCCTGGATGTTGAAGGTGACGAGGCGAGCGCCCTCCTGCAAACCTTCCTGCGCGATCAGGCCCTGGATCTGGTTCGTCTCGCAGCCCAGGCCGACCACCAGCACCGCCGCGAAGTTGGGGTGCCGAGCGTAGCCGCCGAGCGTGCGGCGCAGCACGCGCAGCTCTTCGCCTTCGCTGTCGGTCGCGCAGCCCATGCCATGCGTGAGGGCGACGATGCCATCGACGTTCGGGTAGGCGGCCAGCGCCTCGGGGTGGATGTCGCGGCGGAACTGGTCGGCGATGGCGCGGGCGGCGGTGGCCGAGCAGTTCACGCTGGTCAACACGCCGATGTAGTTGCGCGTGGCGATGCGGCCGTCGGCGCGCACGATGCCTTCGAAGGTAGCGGGCTGCTTCGCAAATTCGGTGGCGTGCGTGCCGGCGCCGGGCTCGTGGCTGCGCGCGAAATCGGCGAAGGCGAGGTTGTGGGTGTGCACATGCTGGCCGGGCGCGATGGCTTGCGTGGCGTGGCCGATGACCTGGTTGTAGCGGCGCACCGCGTCACCGGCCGCGATGGCTTTCGTCGCGACCTTGTGGCCCGGCGGCACCAGGCCGGCGATGGTGAGGCCTTCATCGGCGATGGCCGTGCCGCCGAGCAACTGGCGGCGGGCGATGACGACGTTGTCGGCGGGGTGGATGCGGATGGTGGGGCTGGTCATGGGGTTGCGGGAGAAGCTATCAATTTGACATGCCGCCGTCGGCCATCATCACGGCGCCGGTGGTGAAGGCGGCCTCGTCGCTGGCCAGATAGACGGCGAGCGCGGCAATCTCGTCGGCCGTGCCCAGGCGCCCCATCGGCTGGCGCGCCACGAACATGGCCTTGACCTCGGCTTCTGTCCTGCCGCTCAACTGGGCCTGCGCCGTGATGCGCTGCTTGAGCGAAGGGGAATCGACCGTGCCGGGGCAGATGGCGTTGCAGCGCACGCCGCGGGTGACGAAATCCGCCGCTACCGCCTTGGTCAGGCCGATCACCGCGGCCTTGCTTGCGGCATAGACGAAGCGATTCGCCACGCCTTTGACGCTGCCGGCGATCGACGCGATGTTGACGATCGCGCCGCCGCCTTGCGCCAGCATGCCGGGCAGGAAGGCACGGATGGTGTGGGCCATCGAACGGGCATTGAGGTTGAAGGCGACGTCCCATTCGGCGTCGCTGAAGTCGAGCACGGTGCCGGCGTGCACATAGCCAGCAGCGTTGAACAGCACCTGGATGTTGCCGACCTCGCGAGCGGTTGCCGCAATCGCTGCAGCATCGGTCACGTCGAGCAGGCGCACGCTGGCGCCGCACTCGTGCGCCAGGGCATCGAGGCCGGCCGCATCGACATCGGTGGCGATGACATGCGCGCCTTCGCGGACGAAGGCGAGTGCGGTGGCGCGGCCGATGCCGTGCGCCGCAGCGGTCAGGAAGGCCGTCTTGCCGGCGAGGCGCAGGGACATAGAAGATCTCCTTGGTTCAGGTGGGCTTCAGCGAATTTCGCAGTGTTCGACCTGGCGCGCGCGCAGTGCCGCCCAGTCCCACTCGATGCCGAGGCCCGGGGTGTCGGCTACGAGGGCGTGGCCCTCCTTGATGACCATCCGGCTGGTGGCCACGGCGTCGAGCTGCGGGATGTATTCGACCCACGACGCGCTCGGCGCCGCACCGGTCAGGCTGACGTGCAGTTCCATCAAGAAATGCGGCGCCACCATCAGGTTATGGCACTCGGCCAAGTGCGCCACCTTGAGCCACGGCGTGATGCCGCCGATGCGCGCCACGTCGGGTTGCAAGATGGACGCCGCACCCTGCTGCACATAGGCCGCGAACTGGCTCGGTGAGTAGAGTGATTCGCCCACGGCGATCGGTACATCGCTCGCCGCAGCCAACCGCGCGTGGCCGGCGATGTCGTCCGCCGGCAGCGGCTCTTCAAACCAGGCGATGCCGAGTTCGGCATAACGCGGCGCACGGCGCAGCGCTTCGCTCAGCGTGAAGCACTGGTTGGCATCGACCATGATCTCGAAGCCGTCGCCCACCGCCGCGCGCACGGCCTTCAGGCGCGCCACGTCGTCGCTCACATGCGGCAGGCCAACCTTGATCTTGGCGCCCTTGAAGCCGGCTTCTTTGGCGGCCACGGTTTCGCGCACGATGGTTTCCGTGGGCATCTGGAGCCAGCCGCCTTCCGTCGTGTAAACGGGAATGCGCCGCTTGGCACCGCCGGCCGCTTTCCACAAGGGTTGGCCATCGCGGCGGCAGCGCCAGTCCCATAGCGCGGTGTCGATGGCGGCCAGCGCCAGGCTGGTGATGGCGCCGACCGTGGTGGCGTGAGTCGAAAACATCAAGTCGCGCCAGATCGCTTCGATCTCGGCCGGGTCGCGGCCGATGAGGCGCGGTGCGAGGTGGTCGCGCAGCAGCGCCGTGACGCTGGAGCCGCCCGTCCCGATCGTGTAGCTGTAGCCGGTGCCCTGGCTGCCGTCGTCGCTTGTGATGCGCACGATAGGCGTTTCCTGCGTCACGAAAGACTGGATCGCGTCGCTGCGCGGCACCGGGGGCGGCAGGTCGATACGCAGGACTTCGACGGCGGTGATGCGGGTCATCTCAACTCAACATTCCATGCGCTGGGCTTCGACAGGCTCAGCCCGAACGGGGTGTTCCGATTGTCCTGAGCTTGTCGAAGGGCAGGCTCAGCCCGAACGGTTGTTTCCCGATCATCCTGAGCCTGTCGAAGGACGCGCGCATCGCCCTCAGAACCCCATCGTCCGCGGCAACCAGAGTGAGATGGCCGGGATGTAGGTCAGGATCACCAGGCTGGCAAGCAGCGGCACCAACCACGGCAGGATGGCCATCGTGGTGCGCTCGACACTGAGTTTGGCCACCCGCGCCAGCACAAACAGCACCATGCCCATCGGCGGGTGCAGCAGGCCGATCATCAGGTTGAGCACCATCACCAAACCAAAGTGCACCGGGTCAACGCCGAGCTTGTGGCAGATCGGCAGCAGGATCGGCACCAGGATCGTGATGGCGGCGGTGGGCTCGAGGAAGCAGCCCACAAACAGCATCAGCAGGTTGGCCATCAGCAGAAACAGCCAGGGCTGCTTGGTGACGGCCAGAACCCACTCGGCAATCTGGGCGGTGACGCCAGTGGCGGTGAGCATCCAGCCGAAGATCGACGCGGCGGCGACGATGAACATCACGGTCGCCGTCGTTTCGACCGTGTCAAGGCTGACCTTGACGAACTGCTTCAAGGTCATGGTGCGGTACCAGACCAGGCCGAGAAACAGGGCCCAGGCGCTGGCGGCAATCGCGCCTTCGGTGGGTGTGAACAGCCCCGTCGTCATGCCGCCGATGAGCAGCACCGGCGTCATGATCGGCAGCACCGCCTGGAAGCGGAAGATGCGGTCGAGCACGAAGATCAGCACGATGGCGCCAAAGACTACCGGCTGCGCTGGCAGGCCGAGCTTGGCCACCAACGCCCAGGTGACCAGCGGCCAGGCGATGACGAGGCCCAGCTCAATCATGGCGCGGCCGAAGCGGCTGCCGGAGAACTTCACGTCGCCGCCCCAGCCGTGCTTGTGCGCGAAGTAGGCGACGGTGACCATCATCAGCAGCGCCATCAGCACGCCGGGCAGGATGCCAGCCAGGAACAGCGCGCCGACCGACACGTTGGCCATCATGGCGTAGATGACGAAGGGCAGGCTGGGCGGAATGATCGGGCCCAACGTGGCCGACGCGGCCGTCACGCCGACGGCAAATTCGAGGTCGTAGCCGTGGTCCTTCATGGCCTTGATCTCGACCGTGCCCAGCCCCGCCGCATCGGCAATGGCGGTGCCGCTCATGCCGGCGAAGATGACGGAGCCGACGACGTTGACGTGGCCCAGGCCGCCCTTCATCCAGCCCACCAACGCCAGCGCAAAGTTGTAGATGCGGTTGGTGACGCCGGCGTTGTTCATCAAGTTGCCGGCGAGGATGAAGAAGGGCACGGCCAGCAAGGGAAAGCTGTCGATGCCACCGATCATGCGGTGCACCACCGTCAGTCCCGGCTGGTTGCCGCTGATCAAGATGTAGAGCAGCGCAGAGCCAGCCATGGCAATCGCCACCGGCAGGCCGCTGCTCATCAGAAACAGGAAGATGACCTTCAACATCAGCGGTCACCCATGTGGGAGTCGGGCCGCTCGAGCACGGTGTAGCCGCGCCGCCAGTGCACCTTGGCCACCCAGACCGAGCGCAGGGTCATCGCGGCGAAGCCGAACAGCACCACGCTGTAAACAATGTTCATTGGCAAATCGACGATGGTCATCTGGTAGTTGCCCATCTTCTGCATCATCTGCCCCGTGTAAAAGGTCATGGCGCCGAGGAAGGCGATGCGCACCACGTCCACCGCCACCGCCAGTGCGCGGCACAGCGGCGCT
>JANNGJ010000089.1:0-3350 GCA_031403815.1 Burkholderiales bacterium
GGCAACGAAGCAGATCTGCTGCGCGCGATCGCGCGCTACATCATCGAAAGGGACCACTGATGAGCCAGTCGTCCGGCGCGCGAGTCGGCATATATCCAGGCACGTTCGATCCGATCACGCGCGGCCATATCGACATCATCCGACGCGGGGCCAAGCTGGTCGATGCTTGTCGAGGAACACCTGCACCATCAAGACGCAGGCAGCAATCAACAGAATGTTGGGCACCGAAGACAACACGGTGTAGAGGTACTGGATGGCTTCATCGACCCAACCCTTGAAGTAGCCAGCCATGATGCCCAGCACCACGGCCAGTGGCAGCGTGGCGAGGGTAGCGAGCGAGCCGATGACGAAGGCCGTGCGGATGCTCTTGAGGGTCTGGTACAGCACATCGTTGCCGGTGATGTCGGTGCCGAAGACGTGGTAGCCGCCCATCAGTGTCGCGACCGGGCCGCCCACCAGGGCCAGGGCCAGCACGGTGGTGATCGCCACTCTCCAGGGGATGGCGGTTTCGCCATGCCAGAGGCGCAGCGCCGCTTCGCGGCCGCCGACCTTGGCACCGCGCGCCACCGCCGCCACCGTCAGCGCTGTCAGCGCCGCGGTGAAGGCCAGACCGAGCAGCAAACCGAGCGCCACACGGCGGGCGATGTCGCCGGCCCACTGCGTCTCCGGCTCGGTCAGGTGCACGCCGCCGTGCAGGAGTCGCGGGGCCAGGCGCGCCGGCTGTCCGCCGACGTCGACCGTCTCTTTGGTAAAGCTCTCGTAAGCCAAGGGACGCGAGTAAGTGGTCTCGCGCGATTCCGACAGGCTGCGCAGCACGACATCGAGCACCGAACGCGTGCGCGTTTCGTAGGCGACGCTGCCTGCGGTGCTGCCGGCCGCCGGGGGCAAGGCGGCGCGGAAATGCACGCTGTCGAGCATCGTGATGACCAAGCACACCAGCAAGATCACGGACGAGGCCAGCGCCGGTCCGTCGGCGAACACCTTGCGCCACGACGCCGCCAGCGCCGGCTTGCGCAAGACCGACACGACGTACGCGGCCAAGGCAAGCACCATCAGCCACATTGCGGCGTCGGTCCAGAGCAGAACAATCTTTGGCATATTTGTCGCGTCGATCACGCGAGCCGTACGCGGGGGTCAACCCAGGTGTAGGCGATGTCGATCAGGATGTAGCTGGCGATGTAGAGCGCCGAGCCGACGAAGACCATGGTGCGCACGATGGCGAAATCCTGCTTGCCGATGGCCTCGATGACGTAGGCGCCGAGACCCGGAATGCCGAAGAAACTCTCGAACACCAGGCTGCCGAGAAACACGATGGGCAGATAGCCGCCGGCGCTGGTGATGATGGGGATCATGGCGTTGCGCAGAACGTGGCGGAACATCACCACCGTCTCGCTCAGGCCCTTGGCGCGCGCGGTGCGCACGTAGTCCTTGCCGATCTCCTCCAGGAACATGGCGCGGTAGAGCCGCGCCTCGGTGCCCAGGCGAGCGACGACCGACAGAATCACCGGCAGGACCAGGAAGCGCAACACGTCCAGGCCGCCGGCGTAGCCCGAGATCGGCACCAGCTTGAGCACGCGGGCGAACAGGTACTGGCCGACGATGATGTAGAACAAACCGGAGATCGACAGCATCACCACGCACAGCACCACGCCGGCCAGGTCGAGCCGGGTGTGGCGAAACATCACCAGGAGCAGTGCGAACGACACGCTGGCGATCACCTGCAGGATGAAGATCGGCAAGGCCAGTTGAACACTGACCCACATGCGGCGCTTGACCTCGTCACCAATGTCGCCGGCGCTCTCGCTGTCGGCGCGCCCGAACTGCAGTGTGAAGAGCGAGATCGAGCGCTCCCAGAAAATGGTCTCGGTGACTTTCTCGCTGCCGGCCTTGGCGGTGTTCCAGTACAGCGGCTTGTCGTAGCCGCGCTCGCCCTTCCACTTCTCGATCAGCTCCTGTGTCACGCGCTTGCCGCCGATGTTCAGGCGCGCCATGTCGTCGGGTGTGTTGACCGTGAAGAAGAGGAAGAAGGTGGCCAGGTTGACCCCGATCAGGATCAGCACGCCATACAGCGTGCGGCGAACGAGGTAGTTCAGCATGCTTGCGGGCGCGCGATCATGTGGCGAGCACTTCGCCGCGCGCGTTCATGCGCTCGCGCTTGCGCAAGCTGCGGCGTGCGAACCACACCACGCCGAATAGCGAGAGAACGATGAGCAGCACGGGCCAGTAGCGCGGCTGGTTCCAGGCCGCCAGGCTGGCGACGCGTTTCTGCGTATCGAGCCGCAGGTAGCGGCCATGGTCGCGGATCAGGATGGCGGGCTTGGAGTTGTGGACCCAGCTCTGCACCGCCGTCGACGCCCAGGGGTAGAAGCCGAAGCTCCAGGGCGCATCCTGCTGCAGGATGGCGACCATCTTGTCGATCACGGCCTGCTTCTCGGGGCCGTCGTCCAGCATCTTCAACTGCGCGAAGAGCTTGTCGTAGGCCGGGTTCTGGTAGTTGGCCGTGTTCTCGCCGTCGGAAACGCTCTTGGCGTTCGGGCCGTACATCAGGAAGAGGAAGTTCTCGGCGTCGGGGTAATCGGCGTTCCAGCCGCTCCAGAAAACCTGGTGCTTGCCTTTGCGCACCTTGTCCTGGAACTGGTTGTTGTCGGTGGCGCGCACCTCGAGCTGAATGTCGAGCTTGGCGAACTGGCGCACCACCCAATCGATCTCGGGCTTGCGTTCGGGCGTGGGCGGGGCGTAGTAGTCGTAGTTGATGACCAGGGGCTTGCCGCTCTTCGCGTCACGCCCGGCCGGGTAGCCGGCCTCCACCATCAGCTTCTTGGCGTCCTCGATCGGGCGGCGCACGGCCTTGCCGTTCACCCACCGGTGCGTCACCGGGTTGACGCCCTCGGCTGTGCCCTCGCGCGAGCCCGGAATGCCATCGGGCAAGGGGCTCATTGCCGTCTGGCCGCCCTTCTTCGGAAAGATGCGCGAGTACTCGTCCCAGTCGATCGCGATGGTGATGGCCTGGCGCAACTTGCGGCCGCGCTCGGCCTGGGCCGGCGTGTCGCCATTGCCCAGTACGGGGTCGAGCATGTTGAAGCCGATGATGTAGCTGTTGACGTCGGCGTACTTGGGGAAGGTGAAACCCTTCTTCTCGTAGTCGGCACGGACCTCGTCGGAGTCGAGCTTCTCGACGATGTAGCTGGTGCCCGTGTCGGTGCGCTCGAAGACCTCCAGGTCGTAGTAACCGTCGCGGAATTTGTTGCGCTGGGGCGTGCCCTCGCGCTCGACCGTGGCCACGATGGTGTCGATGAAGGGTGTTTTCTTGCCGCAGTCGTCGAGTAACCCGGCCGGCTTGTCCTCGGCCG
>JANNGJ010000090.1:0-14922 GCA_031403815.1 Burkholderiales bacterium
TTGCTGGTGTCGATCACCAAGGCCGCGCCCACCGTCTGTCCGCACTGGCTGGTGCCACCGCCGCGCGGCAACACGGGCACCTTGAGCTCGCGCGCCAGCGCGATGGCGGTGACGATGTCGTCGGCCTGGGTCGGCACGAACACACCCGCCGGCATGATCTGGTAGATCGAGGCGTCGGTGGCATAGCGGCCGCGCGAGGCGGCGTCGAACAGCACCTCGCCCTGGGTTTCGCGGCCCAGGCGCCGGGCCAGCTCGGCGCAGATTTCGTTGGGCGGCAGCACGCTGCCGGCGGCCGGCTGCAGAGTTTGCGCGGCATCGATCTGCATCGCTCAGGCTTTCTTGGCGGCGGGGTAGATCTCGCCCGCGCGCAGCAGATCGAGCACGGTGCCGAGCTTGTCGTGCAGGTGTTCCACCAGCACCTGGCCGAGCGCGACGGCGTCACGTGCCGTCAGGGCGACGAGCATCTGATCATGCTGGGCCACCGCGCGCTGCCACTTGGCCTCGTTCTGGTTGGTGCGAAAGCGCAGCGATTGCACGCGGGCGTTGATGCGCGCATAGGTGGCGGCCAACACCGGGTTGCGTGCCGCGGCATTGATGCCGGCATGGATCAGCGCATTCAGGCGGTAGTAGTTCGACAGATCACGCCGCGCGTAGGCCGCCAGCATCTCGTAGTGCAGGGCGCGCAGCTCGGCCAGCTCGGCGTCGCTGATGCGCTGTGTTGCGAACTGGCCCGCGAGCGACTCCAGCCCCGCCAGCACTTCGAAGGTGTCGACGATGTCGGCTTCCGTGAGTTGCACGGCCACCGCGCCGCGATTCGGCAGCAGATCGACGAGGCCCTCCACGGCCAGCAGCTTGATGGCCTCGCGCAGCGGCGTGCGCGAGACGCGCAACTGCTCGGCCAGCACCCGCTCGTTCAGCTTGGCCCCGGGGGCGATGCGGCCTTCGATCAGCAGGGTGCGCAGGCGGGCGGCGACCTGGTCGGTCAAACCCTGCGGGGCGATGGGGATGATCTCGGCCATGGCCAGAATTTTGCATGCAAAATGCCGGCGCCTCAAGCGGCACGGTTCAGGGTAAGTCTGCGTGCCACCGAGCGCTTTGCATGCAAAACTGAAACCCAAAGGATTCGCCGTGCTGAACCTCGACTTCCACCCCACCGGCCGCCACTTCCTGCAGATCCCGGGCCCGAGCCCGGTGCCCGATCGCATCTTGCGGGCCATGAGCCTGCCCACCATCGACCACCGCGGCCCCGAGTTCGGCGCGCTCGGCTTGAAGGTGCTGGCCGGCATTCAGCAGATCTTCAAGACGAGGCACCCGGTGGCGATCTACCCGGCCTCGGGCACGGGGGCCTGGGAGGCGGCGCTGGCCAACACGATGTCGCCCGGCGACCTGGTGCTGATGTACGAGAGCGGCCATTTCGCCAGCCTGTGGCAGAAGATGGCCACCCGCCTCGGTCTGCAGACAGAGTTTGTGGCCTGGCAAGGGCCCGACGAGCACCTGCCCAAGGCGCCGAGCTGGCGCCGGGGGGTCCAGGCCGACCTCATCGAAGCGCGCTTGCGCCAGGACACCGCGCGCCGCATCAAGGCGGTGTGCGTGGTGCACAACGAAACCTCGACCGGGGTCACCTCCGACATCGCGGCGGTGCGCAAAGCCATCGACGCCGCCGGCCACCCGGCCCTGTTAATGGTCGACAGCATCTCGGGCCTGGCCAGCGCCGACTACCGCCACGACGAATGGGGCGTCGACGTCACGGTCAGCGGCTCGCAGAAGGGTCTGATGCTGCCGCCGGGCATCAGCTTCAATGCCCTCTCGCCGCGCGCGCTCGAAGCCAGCAAGAGCGCCAAGCTGCCGCGCGCGTTCTGGGCCTGGGACGAGATCGTCGAGATGAACCAGAGCGGCTACTGGCCCTACACGCCCAACACCAACCTGCTCTACGGCCTGAGTGAATCGCTCGACATGCTGCTCGGCGAAGGCCTGGACAAGGTGTTGGCAAGGCACCAGCGTTGGGCCGCGGGTGTGCGCGCGGCCGCCACCGCCTGGGGCCTGCCGATTCAGTGCGCCGACCCGGCGGTCTATTCGCCCGTGCTCACCGGCGTGATCACGCCCGTGGGCGTGGATGCCGATGCGGTGCGCCGCCTGATCCACGAGCGCTTCGATCTCTCTCTCGGCACGGGGCTGGGCAAACTGAAAGGCCGCATGTTCCGCATGGGCCACCTCGGCGACAGCAACGACCTGACCCTGGTGGCGATGGTGGCGGGCGTCGAGATGGGCTTGAAGCTCAGCGGCGTCAGGCTCGCCGCGAGCGGCGTGCAGGCCACCATGGGCTATTTTTCTGACCACGTCGCACCGTCTGCCTTGCGCAGCGCAGCCTGACCACCGCACAACGCAGAGGAGTCCCCATGAAACGCCGCACCCTCATCACCGGCGCCGCCGCGTCACTGGCCGCACCGATGCTGCGCGCGCAGACCTTGCCCAACGGGCCGGTGCGCATCATCGTCGGCTTCCCGCCTGGCGGCGGCACCGACATCCTGGCTCGCGTGCTCGCACCGCGCCTGCAAGAGATGTGGAAGGTGAACGTGCTGATCGAGAACAAGGCCGGCGCCGCGGGCGTGCTCGCCGCCGACTTCGTGGCCAAGGCGCCGCCCGATGGCAACACACTCTTGATGGCCCACATCAACAGCCACGCCATCGCCCCCGCGCTGCAGCCCAAGCTGAGCTACAACGCCGAGACCGACTTCGCGCCGATTGCGCTGGTGGGCGTGACGCCCAACCTGCTGATCTGCAACCAGGACCAGCCGGCCAAGACCGTCAAGGACCTGGTGGCGCTGTGCCGCGCCCGCCCGGGTCACGTCACCTTCGGCTCGTCGGGCCCGGCCTCGGCGCAGCACCTGGCGCTCGAACTGTTCAAGTTCCAGGCCAAGGTCTTTGCACTGCACATCCCCTATCGCGGCTCGGGCCCGCTGATCACCGACCTGATTGGTGGCCAGGTGCAATACAGCTTCGAGACGATGACGGCGGCCACGCCGCACGTGAAGGGGGGCCGTGTGGTGGCGGTGGCGCAAACGCGCCCCGCACGCTCGAAGGCCTACCCGAACGTGCCGACGCTGAGTGAAGAAGGCTTCCCCGGCTTCGACGCCACCACCTGGTACGGTCTGGCCGGGCCGGGCAAGATGGCGCCGGCTATCGTCAAGCGCATGAACGAAGACATCAACAAGGCGCTGCAGATCCCCGAAGTGGCCGAGCGCCTGGCGTCAGCCGGCGCCGAAGATTCGGGCGGCACGCCGGAGCGCTTTGCCGAGTTCATGAAGAGCGAGCGCAACAAGTACAGCAAGCTGGCCAAGGACGCCGGCATCAAGATCGATTCCTGAGCCGCCGCGCGGCCGGCCGTGCCTTCAGCGCACGCGTGCGGCGGGGCCCCGCGGGCGTGGCAGGCGGCGCGCCGGTGCGGCCAGCGAGGGCAGCTTGCGTCGCGACGCCAGTACGGCCTCGATGTCCTCGGCGGCACTGTCGATCAGCGCCAGGCTGGCGCGTTCGGCCTTCTGCGGGGCGCGCGCGATCACGGCGTCGAGCACGGCGCGGTGCAGCGGCAGCGAGCCGGCCGGTCCGTTGGGGCGCGAGGTCGAAATTTCGAAGCTGGTGCGCAGCAGGGCGCCCAGGGCCTTGCTCATCTGCACCACCATGCGGTTGTGGCAGGCACTCAACAGGCCCTGGTGGAAGCGCAGGTCGCTGGCGACATAGTCACCCCCTTCGTCGATCGCCCGCTTCATGCCGGCATAGGCGTCTTCGATGCCGGCAATGTCGGCCGTCGTGGCGCGCACGGCCGCCAAACGCACCGCAGCGGGCTCGACCACGCGGCGCAGCTCCTGCAGGTCGCGCAGGTACTCGCGCGTCAGGCCGACCTTGGACTGCCAGGCGACCAGCATCGGGTCGAACCAGTTCCACTGCTCGGCCGGCAACACCTTGGTGCCGACCTTGGGCCCCGTGACGAGCAGGCCCTTGGCCACCAGCGACTTGACGGCCTCGCGCACCACCGTGCGGCTGACGCCGAACTCGTCGCACAGCAGGGGCTCGGGCGGCAGGGAGGCGCCGACGGCATAGCGGCCGGCGACGATGGCCACGCCGAGTTCCTCGAGCGTGTGGCCGTGGATGCTTTGCAGTGCGCCGGCGGCCATGGGACGGGCGTGGTTTACAGCCGCTGGCCCGTGGCGGTGTCGAAGGCATGCGCCTTCTCGGCATCGACCGCCAAGTGCACGGTCTGGTCGGGCTTGACGTCGGTGCGGCCGTGCATCACGAGCGTGAGTTGCTGCCCGTTGACGTCAACCAGCAGCTCCGTTTCGGCGCCCGTGGGCTCGACCACGATCACCTTGGCAGCAATGCCCGCGCTGGCCAGCGCCAGATCGCTCGGCCGGATGCCGTACTGCACCGCCTGGCCTTCGCTGGCACGGCCCGCCAGGGCAGGCAGGGGCCAGCGCGTGCCCAGGGCCTCGACGGCGCCCCCGCGCACGGCGCCGGGGAACACGTTCATGGCCGGCGAGCCGATGAACTGGGCCACGAACAGGTTGCGCGGCTGGTCGAACAATTCGAGCGGCGTGCCGATCTGCTCGATCAGGCCGTCGTGCATCACCACGATGCGGTCGGCCATCGTCATCGCCTCGATCTGGTCGTGCGTGACATACACCGTGGTCGTTTTCAGGCGCTGGTGCAGGGCCTTGATCTCGGCGCGCATCGCCACGCGCAGCTTGGCGTCGAGGTTGGACAGCGGCTCGTCGAACAGGAAGACCTTGGGGTCGCGCACGATGGCGCGGCCCATCGCGACGCGCTGGCGCTGACCGCCGGAGAGCTCGCGCGGGTAGCGCTCGAGCAGCTGGTCGAGGTTGAGAATGCGCGCGGCGTTGTCCACGCGCTGCGCGGTGGTCTGCTTGTCGGCGTTGCGCAGGCGCAGCGAGAAGCCCATGTTCTCGCGCACCGTCATGTGCGGGTACAGGGCATAGCTCTGGAACACCATCGCGATGTCGCGGTCCTTCGACTCCAGATCGTTGACGACCTTGCCGTCGATGGAAATTTCACCGCCGGTGATGTCTTCCAGGCCGGCCAGCATGCGCAGCAGGGTGCTCTTGCCGCAGCCCGAAGGCCCGACCAGCACCACGAATTCGCCGTCGGCGATGTCGAAGCCCAGGCCATGCAGCACCTTGACCTTGCCGTAGCTTTTCTCGATGTCGCGGAAGGTGACGGTTGCCATGATTTGTCTCGTTCAGCTCTTGACAGCCCCGGCCGTAAGGCCGCCGACCATGTAGCGTTTGAAGGCGTAGTAGATGGCCGCCGGCGGCAGGGCGTAGACCAGGCCGGTGGCCATCAGCAGCTCCCACGGCGAGTCGTCGGCCGCCAGGAAGTTGCCCAGCGCCACGGCGAGCGTCAGGTCGGTCTCCTTGGACAGCAGCAAGAAGCCGTAGAGGTATTCGTTCCAGGCCAGCAACAGGGCATAGGTGCCGACGGCGACCATCGAGGGCACCATCAGCGGCAGGTACACCAGCCGGAATAGCTGCAGTGGCGAAGCGCCGTCGATGCGCGCGGCCTCGTCGAGCTCCCAGGGCAATTTGTCGGAGGCCTGCTTGAGCACCCAGATGCAGTACGGCGAGGCGATCGTGACCATGGCCAGCACCAGCGACCAGCGGTTGTTCAGCAGGCCGTAGTTGGCCATGGTCTTGTACATCGGCACGGCCAGGAAGGCGGCCGGGATGAAGTAGGTGAACAGCGCCATGTTCATCACCGTGCGGCCGCCGCGCACCTTCAGGCGGCTGATGGCGAACGCCGCCGTGGTGGCGACGAAGAGCGTGATCAGCCCGACCGCCACCGCGATCATCAGCGAGTTGCCGAGCTGCTGCCAGAAGTGGTTCAGGTAGAAATGCTTCTGCTGGAACACGGTGTCGAAGTTCTGCAGCGTGGCCGACTTGGGCCACAGCCGCCCCGAGGTGGCTGTGTCGCGCGGGGAGATGGCAAACAGGAACAGGTGGTAGACCGGCACCAGGGTCCACAGCAGCACCGGGATACCCACCAGCAGCAACTGGGCCTCGGTGGAGACGGCTTTCCATGTCCACTTCATTTGCTCAGCCGCTTCATCATCACGTACACCAGGGGCAACACGAAGGGCAGGGCGACGACGATCGAGGCCATCGCAAGTTCGATCTGGTCCAGCCGCAGGTAGCGGATGCCCAGCGTGGCCAGCACATGGGTCAGGTCGGCCGGCCCGCCGCCGGTGAGCAGGTAGACGCTGTTGAAATCGCCCAGGGTCCAGATCATCGACAGGATGGTCGAGGTGAAGAACAGCCCGCGCATCGAGGGCCAGGTGATGAAGCGGAATTTCTGCCAGCGCGTGGCGCCGTCAACGCTGGCCGCTTCGTATTGCTCGGCCGGGATGGCCAGCCGCCCGGCGATCAGGATCAGGGTCCAGAACGGCAATGACTTCCAGATGTGCATCAGCATCGACAGGGTCAATGCCAGGGTCGGGTCGTTGAGCCAGTTCGGGCCGTCCAGGCCGGTCAGGCGAAAAATGGTGGTGTTGATGACGCCCCACTCGGGGTTCAGCATGAAACGCACCGACAGGATGGTCGGGATCGAGGGCAGGGCCCAGGGCAGGATGAACACCAGCGAGAGCAGCCGGATCCACCAGCGTGATTGCACGAAGAAGCCCGACAGACCCAGCGCGATCACCATCTTCAGGTTCACCGCGACGACCAGGAAGATGAGGGTGTTGAGCGCCGTGCGAAAAAAGATCGGGTCGTCGAACAGCTTGACGTAGTTCTGTGGGTCGCGCGCCAGCCACAGGCCGTAGCACACCGGGTACAGCACAAAGACGACGAAGACGATGAGGTAGGGCACCACCAGCACCCGGCCCCACCACTCGAACTGGGTCAGCGGCTTTCGCGCCGGCGCTGCCGCGACGAGGGCGTTCACGTCGACGACCGGTGGCTTACCAAGCGGCCGCCGCGGAACCGGCTTTGCCGGGCCGCTGGCGGCGCCCCCTTGAGGGGGTGGCGGCCGCCAGGCCGCTTCGGGGGTGGGTCAATTCGCCACCACCTTGATGCGCGCGATCATCTCGTCCACGGCTTGCGGCACCGGCACCTTTTCGTTGAGCACGCGGTTCATGGCCTTGGCCCAGACGTTCTCGTTGTTCAGCACCGTGAACTTGTAGTTCTTGGTGAATTCGAACGGCGTGGTCCCGGCCATAAACTGGTTGTAGACCGCGATGCGGTGCGGGTCGGCCTTCCAGAACGCACTTTGCTGCGCGGCCTTGGTGACCGGGAACCAGCGGCCGAGCGAGCCCTCGACATACGGCGTGAGGTTGGCTTCATCCAGCATGAAGGCCACGAACTGCTTGGCCCCGGCCTTGTTCTTGGACTGATCGAAGATGACACCCGTCTTCACGGCCGCGCGGTAGGTCATCTTGCTGCCGTCGGGCTTGTTGGGGAAGCCCGAGGTGGCGATCTTCTCGGTGTAGTTGACCCGGGCCGTGTCGCGCTGGGCTTGCGTGAGCGTGGCGTTGTTGGAGTCGTCGAGCCACTTGGCGGCGATCGAGATGGTCGCGTTGTGCGTCATCGCGATGGTCTTGTTGTGGAAGGCCACGTTGTTGTCCGGGTCCTTCCAGCTCGTGGCCGAGGGCGGTGTGCAGCCCTTGCTGTAGACCGCCGTGTAGTCCGTCACCGCATTGATGAGCCCCTGGCGTACCGTCGGGTCGTCGACCAGCACCTTGCCGGAGTCGTTGACCAGCTTGATGTTGTACGCGTCCATGAAGGTCAGGAACGAGAAGAACGAGTCGCTGGAATCCACGCCCATCGGGAAACCGGTACCGAAGGCCCGGGTGCCCGACTTTTGGCGATAGCCGGTGTGCACCTTGTCGCACCAGAAGTCCCAGTAGCCCTTCCAGTCCTTGGGAATGTCGCTGTCCTTGAAGCCTGCCTCGGCCAGCATGTCCTTCCAGTACTGGATGTGCATGGTCTGCTGCTTGACCGGGAACGCGTAGTAGGCGCGCGTTTGCTTGGCATTGTTGTACAAGAAGGTGGTGGACAGCGCCGAGGCTTCGAACTTGCCGCGGATGGGGTCGATGATGCTGGAGATGTCTTCCAGCTTGCCTTCATAGGCCCACTTGGCGGTGACCTGGAAATCGTAGACGTCGCCATACGCGACATCCGGCGGATTGCCCGCGTCCAGCGAAGCCACGGTCTTGGGAATGGCTTCTTGCGGGGCGTACAGGCTCAGGTCGATCTTGTACTTGGGGAACTTGGTTTCGAACTTCTTGATGGCTGCGAAGAGTGCGTCGTCTTCGGCCTTGTAAAAGCCCTTGCCCCACCACACCGTGATCTTCTCTTGGGCGGCTGCGGGCATGCCCACGAGCAGCAGGGCGGCGCCGGCAATGGCACCTGTGATCCATATCTTGGCTTGCATCGGTCAGACTCCTTGGAAAGGCCATTGGCGGTGATGTCTGCCAATCGTATGATGTTCGCGCTGGCCTGCCCTGAGGGCTTTCCCGGGGCCTTCGGGTTGTGCCTGGGGCGCTCGCCGGCTCGCCGCCCCTACCATCGTCCCGACTCCCGTTCGAGCTGCCGCAGGTACAGACACCATGAGCGACAAACCCCGCAAGAAGCCCGCCCACGAACTGCGCAGCCAGCAATGGTTCGGCAGGCAAGACCGCGATGGTTTCGCCTACCGCTCCTGGGTCAAGGGCAAGGGCGTGCCGCACGACCAGTTCGACGGCCGGCCGGTGATCGGCATCTGCAATACCTTCAGCGAACTCACTCCCTGCAACTCGCATTTCCGCACCCTGGCTGAGCAGGTCAAGATTGGCGTGTACGAGGCCGGTGGCTTCCCGCTCGAGTTCCCGGTGATGAGCCTCGGCGAGACGCTGCTGCGGCCCACCGCGATGCTGTACCGCAACCTGGCCAGCATGGATGTGGAAGAGAGCATCCGCGGCAACCCGATTGACGGCGTGGTGCTGCTGATGGGCTGCGACAAGACCACGCCAAGCCTGTTGATGGGCGCGGCCAGTGCCGACCTGCCGACCATCGGCGTGAGCGGCGGTCCGATGCTCAACGGCCGCTGGCGCGACCAGCAACTCGGCTCGGGCACAGGGGTGTGGAGCATGAGCGAGCAGGTGCGCGCCGGCACCTTGAAGCTCGCGGAATTCTTTGAGGCCGAAAGCTGCATGCACCGCAGCCACGGCCACTGCATGACGATGGGCACCGCCAGCACGATGGCCTCGATGGTCGAAGCCCTCGGCGTCGGCCTGCCCGGCAACGCCGCTTACCCGGCGGTCGATGGCCGCCGCAACGTGATCGCGCGCAACGCCGGCCGGCGCATCGTCGACATGGTGCATGAAGACCAGGTGCTGTCGTCGGTGCTGACGATGGAAGCGTTCGAGAACGCGATCAAGACCTTGGCGGCCATCGGCGGCTCCACCAACGCCGTGATCCACCTGATCGCCATCGCCGGCCGCCTGGGCTTGAAGCTCACGATCGAAGACTTCGACCGCCTGGCCAGCGAGCTGCCCTGCCTGGTCAACCTGCAGCCCAGCGGCCAGTACCTGATGGAAGATTTCTGCTACGCCGGCGGCCTGCCGGTGGTGATGAAAGAGATTGCCGCCCACCTGCACACAAACATCGTCACCGCCAACGGCAAGACGGTGGGGGAGAACATCGCCGACGCGCAGAACTGGAACACCGAGGTCATCAAGCCGCTGGCCACGCCCTTCAAGGACAAAGCTGGCATCGCGGTGCTCAAGGGCAACCTGGCGCCGCGTGGCGCCGTCATCAAGCCGAGTGCGGCCACGCCGGCGCTGATGCAGCACACCGGCCGCGCCGTGGTGTTCGAAGACATCGAAGACTTCCACGCCCGCATCGACGACGACGCCCTCGACGTCGACGAGACCTGCGTGCTGGTGCTGAAGAACTGCGGCCCCAAGGGCTACCCTGGCATGGCCGAAGTCGGCAACATGCCGCTGCCGCCTAAGGTACTGAAGAAGGGCATCACCGACATGGTCCGCATCAGCGACGCGCGCATGAGCGGCACCGCTTACGGCACCGTGGTGCTGCACACCGTGCCCGAGGCCGCGGCCGGGGGCCCGCTGGCCCTGGTGCAGAACGGCGACCTGATCACGCTCGACGTGGCCGGACGCAGGCTGCACCTGCATGTCAGTGATGAAGAACTCGCCCTGCGCCGCACCCACTGGAAGCCGCCGACGCCACGCCTCGACTCAGGCTACTGGAAGCTCTACACCGACACCGTGCTGCAGGCCGACGAAGGCGCCGACCTCGACTTCCTGCGCGGCAAGCGCGGGGCCTTCGTGCCGCGGGACAACCATTGAGCGCCCCGACGCTCGAGGCTTGATACCGATGTGCGATCAAACGTATAGAAAACACCGTTCGCCCTGAGCTTTTCGAAGGGCTTCGACAGGCTCAGCCCGAACGGTAACTTATGCGATCGAACGCGAATCCGTATGAGTCGAGCCGCCGGTGCCGTGGCGCTGGCGCGTGACACCGTCAGCGCTTGTATGACGCCAGCGACGTGTCATCCAGCCCGACGCGCCGCAGTAGCGCCGCAAAGCGCGGATCGGACCGGATCGGCGCCCAACGCGGGTCGTTGCGCAGGAAGATCATGCAGTTGGAGCGCTTCTCGATGGCGTCGCTCAGCAGGGCGAAGGCGCGTTCCTTGTCGCCGATGCTGAGGTGGGTTGCGGCCGATTCGTAGGGGCAGGCGAAGGTGCCGGTGCGTTCGGCCTTCTCCATCACAGGCAGCACCTTGTCTTTGTGGCCTGCGTGGCCATAGGCGTGGGCCAGCATGATCAGCGCGACCGCGGATCCGTCGAGTTCCGCGCCCCGTTCCGCGAGCTTGACGGCCCGTTCATGGTCGCCGGCGATGGACGCGCCGACGCCGGCGCCCGAGAACACGAGCCCGATGTCCGGGTGCTGGCGCATCTTCTGCTCGACCCAGGTGCGTGCGGCGCCACTCTCGCCGACCGTGAACAGCGCCCAGTTGCCCCAGTCGGCCATCTCGGCGTTCAGCGGGTCTAGGCGGTTGGCGGTTGCTAGCGCACGCTTGACCTTGTCCGCCTCGCCGAGGCCTGAGTAATAAAGCGCGAAGCCCAGTTCGGTCTGCGCCAAGCTCGGGTCGCGCCGCTTGGCGGCGTTGAGCGCGGTCCAGGCATCTTTCCAACGCCAGGCCATCACGTAGGTCAGTCCCAGCGAGGACCAGGCTTCGGCGGAATCGGGGCGCAGCGCGCGTGCCTCGGCGAGCGAATCGACCACCGCCTGCAGCATCTTGACCGGCGGCTCGAAGTAGGCAAACAGCTGGCGGAGCGCGTCACTGCGCGCGATGTAGGCGTCGAAGAACTTCGGGTCCAGCGCGATCGCCTGGTTGAACAGTGCCACCGCCTTCGGCAGCGACTCGTGGTTCAGGAGGTCGAGCTGGTGCCGCCCGGCCACGTACAGCTCGTAGGCCTTCAGGTTGGCGGTGGGCAGCTCGCCGAGTGAGCGCCGTTCGTCGTCGAGGATCACGACCTTCAGCGATTTCGACACCGCGGCGGCGATGGCCGCCTGCATCGCAAACAGGTTCGTGTCGTCGGTGCGGCCACTGTAGTCGTGCTCCCAGACCACGCCGCCCTTGTGCAGGTCTTCCAGCTCGGCGCTGATGCGCAGCGTCTTGTCGGCACCGACGCTGACCACGCCGTCCAGTACGTAGCGCACCTCGGGCAACTGGGCACGGATGTGCTCGCGCGTCTTCTTGCCCTTGAAGGTGAAGGCCGAGCTGACCGGCACGACGCGCATACCGGAGATCTTGCGCAGGTTGCGGATCATCTCGCGCGTGGCCTGGTCGGCGAACGGCTGCCAGGTCTCGGGTGCGTCGCCGGAGACATCGAAGGGGACGACGACGACGTACGGGAGGTCGGCGCCGTACGGCGGGGCCGGCCGGACCAGCCAAGCCCAGGCCGCGCCGGCCAGCAGCAGCACGAGCAGCGCGAGTGCGGGCAGGCGCCAGCGCGCCGGCGGGCTCGCTGCGGCGGCCGCAGCCGATGCGGGCATCGAAGGCGCAGCCGCAGCGGCAGCTTCGGTGCGCCCGTTCGCTTCCTCGATCTCCTGTACCGGCGCCACGAACTGATAGCCACGGCCGCGCACCGTCAGGATCGACTGCTGCAGATCGCCACTGTCGCCCAGCAGCTTGCGGGCGCTCATGACGTGGTTGCTGAGCGTGGCGTCGGACACCTCGCGCCCGTCCCAGACGGCCTGGAACAGCTCTTCGCGCGTCAGGACCCGGTCGCGATGGCGGATCAGGTGCACCAGCAGGTCGAAGACCTTGGGTTCGACGGCCAACGTGCTGTCATCGGCGCGGATTCGGTAGCGTGCCGGTTCAATCGTGAACTGGCCGACTTTGTAGTTCATGCCTTCTCGCAACGCCCGTTATCGAACCATTATGCAGAGATTACCCGGTCTTCAGGCGCGCAACGGGCCGGGCTGGCAACGTGACAGCCCCTCAACCCCAAGAGTGAAGCGTCATGACTTTGCACCTCAAGTTCCTGCGGCGTACTGCCGCACTTGCCGTTGTCCTGCTCGCCACCGGCTGCGGCGGGGGCGGAGACACGCCCACGGCCAGCACCAGTGAGACCGCCCTGCGACGCGACGAGGGGCGCGGCGAGGCCCGGGGCCCGGTGGTCATTCGCCCCTACGCAACCGGCCTCACCAACCCCCGCGGCCTGACCTTCGGCCCGGACGGCCATCTCTACGTGGCCGAAGCCGGCAACGGCGGCATGATGGTCGCCAGCGGCACGCCCGAGTGCCCGACCCAAGTCAACATCTACAGCCCTTACCACGCCGGCTACAGCGGCCGCGTGCTGCGCGTGCTGGCCGACGGCACCAAACAGACGGTCGCCGATCGGCTGCCCAGCATGACCGACGCGTTTGGCGGCAGCTACGGCCCCACCGACCTGGCCTTCGTCGGCGGCACGCTGTACGTGTTGATCGAAATGGGCGGCTGCTCGCATGGCCTGCCCGCTGACGACGCGGCGATCCTGCGCATCAACCCCGACGGCTCGACCTACCGGGTGGCGAACTTGAGCGCCTGGCTCGCGGCCAACCCGCCGCACTTCGTCAAGGACACGAACCCGGCCACCACCGACCAGGAACCGGGCGGCGTGTGGCACTCGATGATCGCGGTCGGCGACGCGCTCTACGTGGTCGAGACCAACCGCGGCATGCTGGTGAAGGTCACCCCGAGCACCGGCAAGATCGAAAAGCTCTACGACATGTCGATCGACAAGGCCGAGCACAACCCGATCGTGATGGCGCAGCACCGCGGCAAGTTTTATGTCGGCACCTTCGGCGAAGACGAAGGGCCGGCCGAGCTGGCGGCGTTCGATGAGAACTTTGCGGGCTACACGCTGCCGTTCAAGTCGCTGAACCCGATCGTCGGCCTGGCGTGGCGGCGCGAGCGCCTGTACGCGATCGAGATCTTCCCGCACAAGGAGGCGTGGACGGCGGACAACGCGAACCTGGTCTCGTTCAACCCGGCCACGGGTGAGCGCAAGGAAGTGGCGACCAAGTTCGCGAGCTTTCCCAACGGGCTGGTGGTCGGGCCGGACGGGGCGCTCTACACGTCCAACGTCGGCATCAGCGGCGTGGAGGGCGGAGGGGACGGCAGCGTGCTGCGCATCGTGCTGCCGTGAGGTCGCTCGCCGGCGCTTGGCAACGGTGCCAAGCCGCGCGCCACAACAGTGAGCACCCTGCGCGGCAAGCGCGGGGCGTTTGTGCCGCGCGACAACCACTGACCGTGCGCGACTGATACGGACCTGCATCCGAGCGCATAGAAGTCCCGTTCAGGCTGAGCCTGTCGAAGCAAGTCCCGTTCGGGCTGAGCCTGTCGAAGCCCTGCCTTCGACAAGCTCAAGATGATCGGGACTACAGGCTCAGGGCGAACGGCGCACTTTGTGCGATCGATTGCGCATGGGCATCAGTCCGAGAACAGCAGCTCGAACAGCGTCATCGCCCCTGGCGTCAGATTCTTCGCGTCGGGGCGAAGCACTCTGTCCACAGGCGAATGCCAGCAGCAGATCGGATCGCGCCCTTCGATGCCGGCTGGGTCTGCCGTTGAGTCAACGGCCGGGCGACGATTTCTGGCCAACGACTGCTACCGCTCAGCGCGAACTTGGACTTCCGCCCCTGGGGCGACATAGGCTGCCCTGATCTCGTCGCCCCAAAGCGACCGCTCGGACTCGCACGCAGGAGGGCGGTGACATCGGACGAAGCAATGACCTACGGTCTGGCGGGCCTGGAAGCGGCTTGATCAGCCATCACAACCCAGTTACCATGCGACCCGTATCAAAAGTATGGGTCACCCATATGAAGACCACCATCGAATTGCCGGACGATCTTCTGGAGCGCAGCAAAGCTGTTGCGCGGCGCGAAAACTCCACGCTCAAGGCGCTGATCGAAGAGGGCCTGCGCCTGGCGCTGCGGGCGCGCAGGCGCAAGCCTGCCGCGCCTTTTGCCGTGCAGCCTTTCCTGGGTGACGGCTTGTCGCCGGAGTTCGCGGGTGCCGGCTGGGAGACGATGCGCGACGAGATCTACCGTGATCGCGGTTGACACCAACATCCTGGTCTATGCGCACCGCGCGGACTCGCCCTTCCACGACCGCGCACGCCTGACACTGGAGTCGCTCGCCGTCGGGGCCCGGGCATGGGCCATTCCCTGGCCGTGTGCGCACGAGTTCTTCGCTGTCGTCACACATCCCCGCATCTACAAGACTGCCACGCCCGCCAGCACGGCTTTCGCTCAACTGCGCGCTTTGCAGACGCTGGCCAACCTTGCGTTCATCGCCGAGGCCGACGACTACTTGCAGCATCTGGAGCCGCTGGCGCTGGCGGCCAAGGCGCACGGGGGGGCGATT
>JANNGJ010000091.1:0-9660 GCA_031403815.1 Burkholderiales bacterium
GGCCCAGGGCGCGGAGATATTCCACACAGCCGGCGCCTGCCAGGGCGGCGGGGGTGGTCAGGGTCAACGCGCGGCTGCACACTGGCGTTGCTCAGGTTACGCACACTGGAGACTCCCTTGAAGAAACAATTTCTCACCACTTTAGCCGCGCTGTCCACCCTCGTTGCCGCGCCGGCCTGGTCGGCCGTCGATGTCGGCGTCGGCATCACGATCCGCGAACCCGGCGTGTACGGCCGCATCGAACTGGGCAGCTACCCACCGCCCCCGGTGCTGTACCCGCAGCCCGTCATCATCGCGCGGCCGGCCGTGGTAGTGCAGCAGCAGCAGCCGCTCTACCTGTATGTGCCACCTGGCCACGCCAAGAACTGGGGCAAGCATTGCGGCCGCTACAACGCCTGCGCGCGTCAGGTTTACTTCGTCCAGGAAACCTGGGTGCAGGAGCGCTACGAAGAAAAGCATGGCAAGGGCCATGGCAAGAACAAGAACAAGAACAAGGGCAACAAGCACGACAATTGACCGCGGATCGCGCACGAGCGGGTCACTCCGGCGGTCTGTCAACGGCCCATTGCAGCCGTTGGCCGATGGGGGCCGTTCATTGCGCTTTGCCTTCTTTGCTGGTTTTGGCGGCGCGCCACGCTGCCGGGTCCCGGCCCGGCGGCCGGGTAACTTTCATTTGCGGGCCAAATGAAAGTCACCAAAGCAAAGGCCCTGAATGCAAAACCTCTCAGTTCGTTCTGCACGCGCCGGACCCGCGCCCTGCGGGCCACTTGGACAGCCCGCTGCGCATCGCAGGCTCAGCGCGCTGGGCGGCGCGGGCTTCGCAAAGCCTCGCCCGCGCTGATCCTTTGAGCCGGCGTCCGTGGCCAACTGTGCTGCTGGATGCCGGGCAGTAGGCCGCCTGAGGCCGTCAGATCGCCAAGGGGTCCACATCCACAGCCCAGCGCAGCACGGCGCGGTGGGTTTTGTCTTTCTGGCGCAGGTCGTGCAGCGCCGGCAGCCAGGCGGCAAGCAGGCGCTGCAGGGCGACGCGTGATCGCGACTCGACCAGCATCTGCATGCGCTCGACCCCGGCCACACGCGCCACCGGCGGCGGCACTGGCGGATAGACCATCACGCCGTCGGCCTCGGGCAGGGCCGCCGCCGCTGCGGCCGCGGCGTGCAGAAAGTCAGCGGCGGCCTGCACGCTCTTGGCTTCAGCCCGCAGCAGGGCCAAGCTGGAAAAAGGCGGCAAGCCGGCGCCTTCGCGCTCGCGCAACTGGCTGGCGGCAAAGGCGGCGAAGTCGTGCGCGCGCAGTGCGGCATAGAGCGGGTGGCGCGGGTGCCAGGTCTGGAGCCACATCTCGCTGGCCGCGGCCTGGCCGGCATCGCGCCCGGCGCGGCCCCCGGCCTGCATCAGCAATGCGAAGAGGCGCTCGGGCGCTCGGAAGTCGCTGGCAAACAAACCGCTGTCGGGGTTGACCGCGGCCACCAGGGTGATGCGCCGAAAGTCGTGGCCCTTGGCGACCATCTGCGTGCCGACCAGCACATCGACTTCGCCAGCGTGCACTGCCCCGAGTTGCGCTTCAAGCGAGCCTTTCAGGCGCGTGGTGTCGGCATCGATGCGGGCCACGCGCGCGCCCGGCAGGGCCTGCGCGAGTTGCTCTTCGAGCTTCTCGGTGCCACGCCCGATCGGCTGGATGTCGAGATTGCCGCAGTCCGGGCAAGCCCGCGGCACGCGCTCGGTGAAGCCGCAATGGTGGCAACGCAGGGTGCGGTCGCCCTTGTGGAAGACACGCCAGGCACTGCAGTGCGGGCAGGCACTCTTCCAGGCGCAAGCGCCGCAATGCAGCACCGGTGCATAGCCGCGGCGGTTGAGAAGCACCAGGCTCTGCTCGCCACGCGCCAGGCGCGCCTGCAACGCTTCGAGCAAGGGCGGCGAGAGGGCTGAAGCGCCACCGGGCTCGCGCGGCTGCAGGTTCATGTCGACCAGACGCACGCGCGGCAGGGCGCCGCCGCCGATGCGATCAGGCAAGCTCAGGCGCCGGTAGGCGCCGTGCTCGGCGCGCTGCCAGCTCTCCAGCGACGGTGTGGCCGAGCCAAGCACGACCGGCACGCCCTCCAACCGGCCGCGGTACACCGCGAGATCGCGCGCCGAGTAGCGCGCGCCTTCCTGTTGCTTGAACGAGGGATCGTGCTCTTCGTCGACCACGATCAGGCCCAGGCGCGGCAGGGACGCAAACACCGCCAGGCGTGTGCCGAGCACCAGGTCGGCCTGGCCGAGGTGGGCCGCGAGCCAGTGGCGCAAGCGCTGCGGTGGCGTCAGCCCGCTGTGCAGCGCGACCAGGCGATGGCTGGCAAAGCGTGCGGCAAAGCGGGCTTCAAGCTGGGGCGTGAGGTTGATCTCCGGCACCATCACCAGCACCTGTTTGCCGCTGGCCAGGGCCTGCGCCGCAGCTTGCAGGTAAACCTCGGTCTTGCCGCTGCCGGTGACGCCGTGCAGCAGGTGCGTGGCCGGCGCCTGCCCGAGCAGCGCGGTGACGGCAGCAGTCTGGTCAGCCGACAGCGCAGGCGCGGTCGGTCGGTCGGCGGCGGTCGATTGCGCAGGCGGTGGACGCCCCAGCCGCCGGCCGAGCTGAATCGCATCGAGTTTGCGCAACTCGGGCGGCAACACCGCCAGCGCCAGCTCACCCAAGCCACGCTGGTAGTAACCAGCGGCAAAGCCGACCAACTCGCGCCAACTGGCGGACAGCGGCGGCAAAGCCGTCAGCGCCTGGCGCACAGGCCGCAGCGCCACCCCCTCGCCGGCGCTGCCGCCGCCGACTTGCCACACGATGCCGGGCACATCGCGCTTGCCAAGGGGCACGCGCACCAGCGTGCCGGGCGCGAGTATTTCCTCACTTGTGTAGTCCAGGCAGGCCGCGAGACCGGCGTGCTGGGGCGTCTCGACCGCGATGCGATAGACCGTCAGGGCACTGGCCTCACTCAAGCTGCAGTTGCGAGAAACATCTCGGATGTGCCTCACGAAACTGCGCTAAGCCCCTGATTTCAAACATCAAAGCCAGTACTCCATCGCGCTTGTGGATAACTTTGTGGGCAAGCCAGCCGAAATGGTGCTAACCCTTTGATACACCTACGCAAGTAGCCCGCCGCCCAATCCGCGGGCAGATCATGAGTTTCAATGAAATCAAGCACTTACATCAGCCTCTCACGACAGTCCGGGTCAGCTGTCAAGCTGTTTTTCAATGCTGCGCCGCACCGTCGCGCGTGGGGATAAGTTAGTCTGAGCGCTCACTTACCTGCGGCGCCAGCACTGCGAAGTGCTTGCGAATGGCGGTGCACTTCCTCGACCAATGCCGCCACCGCCTCCGGCGGGGTGAACTGGTTGATGCCATGGCCGAGGTTGAAGATGTGGCCGTCGTGGCCGCCCTCGGCCCGCGCCGGATTGCCAAAGCTGTCCAGCACGCGGCGCGCTTCGGCGCGCACTGCGGCCTCGCCGCCAAACAGCACCATCGGGTCGAGGTTGCCCTGCAGCGCCACGCGAGCGCCGACACTTGCCCGCGCTTTGGCCAGGTCGACGGTCCAGTCCAGACCCACCACATCGGCGCCGCTGGCTGCGATCTGCTCCAGCCACAGGCCGCCACCCTTGGTGAAGACGATGGCCGGCACGCTGCGGTCGAGCTTATCGAGAACGCGCTGGGTGTAGGCCAGGCTGAAGGCCTGGAAGGCGCCGTCAGCGAGGACGCCGCCCCAACTGTCGAACACCATGACAGCCTGGGCGCCGGCGGCAATCTGCGTGTTCAGGTAGGCCGCGACGGCCTCGGCGTTGATGGCCAGCATGCGGTGCAGCAGGTCGGGCCGGGAATACAGCATGGACTTGACCCGGCGGTAGTCGTCGCTGCCCTGGCCTTCGACCATGTAGCAGGCCAGGGTCCAGGGGCTGCCGGAAAAGCCGATCAGCGGCACCCGGCCGGCGAGGGCCTTGCGGATCGCGGTGACGGCGTCGAACACATAGCGCAACTTGTCCATGTCGGGCACGGCAAGCGCGGCCACCGCGGCCTCGTCGCGCACCGGGTGGGCGAAGCGCGGGCCCTCGCCCTGCGCAAACGACAGGCCCAGGCCCATCGCGTCGGGCACCGTCAGGATGTCGGAGAACAAGATCGCCGCGTCGAGCGGGAAACGCTCCAGCGGTTGCAGCGTGACCTCGGTGGCGTAGTCCACATTCGTCGCCAGGCCCATGAAGCTGCCCGCCTTGGCGCGCGTGGCAACGTACTCGGGCAAGTAGCGGCCAGCCTGGCGCATCAGCCAGACGGGGGTGTGGGGGGTGGCTTGGCGGCGGCAGGCGCGCAGGAAGCAGTCGTTGAGCAGGGGTGCGAACATGGCCGCCATCATAGGGTGCGGCCCTTTTATCATTGCCCCGCCACCATGCAGAGTAAACCCGTTGTCCTGATCGTTGAAGACGAGCCCGGCATTGCCGACACGTTGCAATACGCCCTGCGCACCGAGGGTTTCGAGCCGCGCTGGTGCGCCACAGGCGAAGCCGCCCTGGCCCAGGCCGGCGATGTGGCGCTGGTGATCCTGGATGTCGGCCTGCCCGACACCAGCGGCTTCGAGCTGTTCAAGCGCTTGCGCGCGCAGCGCGACGAGCTGCCGGTGCTGTTCCTGACCGCGCGCGGCGACGAAATCGACCGTGTGGTCGGCCTGGAGCTGGGTGCCGACGACTACATCACCAAGCCGTTTTCGCCGCGCGAACTGGTGGCGCGTGTGCGCAGTGTGCTGCGCCGTAGCGCAACCAAGGCGGTGCAGGCGCCCCCGGCGACGGCGACGCCGTCGGCCCTGCCCTTGCAATGCGACGAAGGCCGGCGCCAGATCCGCTACTACGGTCAGCTGCTCGACTTGTCGCGCTACGAGTACGGCCTGCTCAAGACCCTGCTGTCGCGGCCGGGCTTTGTCTTCAGCCGCGAGCGCCTGCTCGACCTGGTGTGGGACGACGCCAACGAGAGCCTGGACCGCACCGTCGATGCCCATGTCAAGACGTTGCGCGCCAAACTGAAACTGGTGGCGCCAGCGCTCGAGCCGATCCGCACCCACCGCGGCGCGGGCTATGCGCTGGCAGAAGATTTGCCTGCGCTACGGTCTTGAGTGCGCCGGGGCGCCTTTGACCAAACGCAACCGCGTCTTCGCCGCCATCTTGCTGGCCTACGCCATCGGCGTGGCACTGCTGATGTGGCGCCTGCTGGCCGACATCGACCCGCGCTACCGCGAGTCGGCCGAGGAATCCTTGGTCGAGGTGGCGCACCTGGCGGCGGCGCAGATCGAGCAGCGTTGGAGCGAACAAGCCCGCATGGTCGAGCCAAGCATCGACATCGACGCCCTGGGCCCCCTCTTTCGCGACCTCTATGCGCGCGAACTCGACGCCGAGATCTTCGGCTTTCGCAAGACCCGCTTCGAACTGCGCCTGGCCGTCGTCGACGCCAGCGGGCGGGTGCTGTTCGACTCGCTCGGGCGGTCGGTTGGCGCCGACCATTCGCAGTGGCGCGATGTCAAGTTGGCGCTCGAAGGCCGCTACGGCGCGCGCACCACGCCCGATGTCGCCGGCGACCCAGCCACCGCGGTGATGTACGTGGCCGCGCCGCTCAAGCGCGACGGCGCCATCGTCGGTGCCGTCAGCGTGGGCAAACCGGCGCAGAGCTTCGGCCAGTTCGTCGAGGCGGCACGGCGCAAGACCATCTTCATCGGCATCGCGTCAGTGCTGGCTGTCGGGCTGCTGGTGGCCATCCTGTCAGTCTGGCTGGTGCGCCCCTTCGGCTTGATCGCCGACTATGTTCGCTACGTGCGTGCCGAACGCAGCTTCAGCCTGCCGCGCCTGTCGCGGCGCGCCCTCGGCACGCTCGGCGCGGCGTACGACGAGATGCGCGACGCCCTGGCCGGCCGCAACTACGTCGCTGACTATGTTCAGACCCTGACGCACGAGTTGAAGAGCCCGTTGTCGGCCATCCGCGGCGCGGCCGAGCTGCTGCGCGAACCCTCGATGCCACCGCCCGACCGTGCACGCTTCGTTGCCAACATCGAACGCGAAACTGCGCGCATCCAGGAACTCGTTGACCGCATGATGGAGCTGGCCGCGCTGGAATCGCGCCGCGGCCTCGAACGCACGGTGCCGATTGCTCTGCACGACCTGCTGGGCGAATGCGTGGCCAGCGCCCAGGCGGCTGGCGCACCACGCCAGATCAGCGTCAGCTTGACCACCGGCGAGGCGCTGAACGTCGATGGCGACCCCCTGCTGCTGCAGCGCGCCGTCGGCAACCTGCTCGACAACGCCATCGATTTTTCCCCCACCCGCGGTGTCATCGAGGTCGGCCTGGCGCGGCGCGGTCGCAACGTCGAGATCAGCGTGCGCGACCACGGCCCCGGCATCCCCGACTACGCCGACGACAAGGTGTTCGAGAAGTTCTACTCCCTGGCGCGGCCGCACAGCCAGCGCAAAAGCACCGGCCTGGGCCTGCCCTTCGTGCGCGAGATCGCCGCCTTGCACGGCGGCCGGATCAGCTTGCGCAACGCCGAGGGCGGCGGGGCGGTCGCGCTCCTGTCGCTGCCGCTCGGCGCGTCGATAGCCCCCTGACACCGTGGGTTCGGCGTTTCGTGGCATCGTCCGCGCATGAGCGATCGCCCCGGTGAGATGCCGCGCAACTTGAAGCTGGCCACGGTCTGGCTGCTACTCGGTGCCGTCGTCTTCGTCGCGGTGCAGGCCTGGCAATCGCAGCAGCAGCGGGCGCGCTTCTCGGTTGACGCTGTCAGCGGGGCCATCGAGCTCAAGCGCGCGGCTGACGGACACTTCTACTGGCCCGGCACGCTCAACGGCATCGCGGTCGACTTTCTTGTCGACACCGGCGCCACCGGCACCGCGATCCCGCAGGCGCTGGCCGATCGCGCTGGCCTGGTGGTCGAAGGCACGATGCGGTCGTCCACCGCCGGCGGCGTGGTGCAAGGCACCCTGGCACGCGCCGATGTTGAATTGCGCGGCGGCGTGCGCGCCGAGCGTCTGCGTGTGGCGGTGCTGCCGCGGCTTGAGTCGCCCTTGTTGGGCATGGATGTGTTGGGCAAACTTCGATTCACGCAGAGCGATGGTGTGTTGCGATTGGAGGCCATGAAATGATCCAGCCCGCAGCGGCTGCGGCGCCGGCCTGGCACGCCACAGCGTTCTACACGTGGGCGCTGGGAGCGGCACTGTGTCTGTGTCTGCTGACCGCCCAGGCCCAGACGCCCCCCAACTGCCCGCCTCAGGCGCAAGCGCCGACGGCCGCGCAGATGCAGGCGGCCGCCGGCCGCGCGCGCGACCGCGGCCTGCTCTGGCGCATCACGCGCGACGGGCGCAGTTCTTACCTCTACGGCAGCATCCACTTGGGCAAGCTCGACTGGGCCTTCCCAGGGCCACAAGTGCGCGCCGCCCTGATGGCCACCGACACGGTGGCCCTGGAGATCGACGTCGGAGACCCGCAGATGCTCGCGCGCCTGAAACCGCCCGGCGACAGTGCGGTGCCGACGCTTGCGCCCGCCCTGCGCGAGCGCCTGTGGCGCCAGAGCGACGCCGCCTGCCTCCCGCGCGAAGTGCTCGCCGCCCTGCACCCCGTGATGCAGGCCGTGACGCTGACGGTGCTGGCCGCGCGCTGGCAGGGCCTGGATGTGGGCTACGCGCAGGAGTTCGTCCTGGGCGGCTTCGCCCGCGCCGGCCAGCGCCGCGTCGTCTCACTGGAGTCACCGGAGTTGCAAATGGCCACGCTGATTCCGCGCGACGCGGCTGCGGCTGAGCGCATGGTTGAGCAGATCGTCGCACAACTCGAGCAAGGCAAGGCCCAGCGTGTCATGACGCGCTTGGCCGACGCCTGGGAGCGCGGCGACCTGGACGAGATCGGCAACTATGAAGGCTGGTGCGACTGCGTGGCCACGGAAGACGACCGGGCGCAAATGAAGCGCCTGAACGACAACCGCAACCCGACCCTGGCCGACGGCATCGACGCGCTGCACCGCGACGGCAAGAAGGTGTTTGCGGCGGTGGGCAGCTTGCACATGACGGGCCCCAAGGGCCTGCCCCTGCTGATGCAACAGCGCGGCTTCACGGTCGAACGCGTGGCCTTGCGCTGACGCCTTTGCTGGTCACAATCAGCGCACCCGCCACCCCCCGGTACCCGCCCATGACCGACAGCACCCCCGCCTTCACCAAGCTCGTGCCGGGCTTCGACTTTCTTCAAGGCCTGGTCAAGAACGCAGGCGCCGCCCTGCCCGGCATCGGCCAATGGGTCGCGCCCACACTCGATCCGGAAGAGCTGTCCAAGCGCATCGAAGAGCTGCGCACAGTGCAGTTCTGGCTGGAGCAGAACGCGCGCATGCTCGGCGCCACCATCCAGGCCCTTGAGGTCCAGCGCATGACGCTGTCGACGCTCAAGACCATGAACGTGCAAATGGGCGACCTGCACGCGTCGATGAAGTTGCATGTGCCTGCCGCGCCAGCCCCTGCAACGGCCGCAGCCGCGTCCGCCCCGCGCGCCCGCGCCAAGGCGCCACGCAAGGCGCCGCCCAGCGCGGCCACCGCGCCGGGCGGCGTGGTTGACCCTACCGAGTGGTGGGGCGCCCTGACCAAGCAATTCACCCAGCTCGCTGCCGGCGCCCTGCAAGACAACGCGGGCGAGGCCGCCAAGTCCTTGGCCAGCACGATGGCCAAACAAGGCTTCGACGCGGCCGAGCAAGCCTTGAAGCGGGTCACCGGCGCGCCGTTCAAGGCCGCGGGCGGCGGAGCCAAGGCCGCGGGTGCCAAGCAGCGCGCAGCGCGACGCTGAGCCTCTCATGCATCGCTTCGCGGTCGGTCACGCCACCCACCCAGACTGGCAACGTGCGCTGACCCTGGCCTGCGTGCAATTGCAGGGCCAGATCGATGGCCAGGTCGGTGAAGCCATGCAACCGACCCTCGGTTTCGTCTACTTCAGCGACCACTACGCCCCGCAAGCCCAGCCCTTGCTTGACGCCCTGCGCCAGCGCTGGCCGCAAGTGTCCTGGGTCGGCACGGTCGGTATTGGCGTGGCGGCGGGCGGCGTCGAGTACTTCGACGAACCAGCGCTGGTGTTGATGCTTGCAGCCATGCCCCTGGGTCGCTTCCAGGTGTTCTCGGGGGCGCGCCCGCTGGCCCGCATCGAAGCTCACACGGCACTGATCCATGCCGATGGCAACACCCCCGACCTGTCCGACCTGGTCGACGACATGAGCGCGCGCACCACATCGGGCTACCTGTTCGGCGGCCTCAGCGCATCGCGCACAGTGGCCTGCCAGATCGCCGACGGCGTGCTGCAAGGCGGCCTGTCGGGCGTGGCCTTTGGCCGCGACGTGTCGCTGCTCTCGCGCGTGACGCAGGGCTGCCAGCCGATCGGGCCGCTGCGCCAGATCACCGCCTGCGAGCGCAACGTGGTGACCGCGCTCGACGGTGAGCCGGCCCTGGCCTGCCTGCTGCGCGACGCCGGCATTTCGCTCGACGAACCGCAGCGTGCCATGGCTACCCTGCGCGGCACCCTGGCCGGTTTGTCGGACCCCCGCGAAGCTGCGGCGGCAGGTGCCAGCCGACCGCCCCGCTTGCGCGCTTTCGGCGAAGACGTGCGCGTGCGCCACCTGCTCGGCCTGGACCCAAGCCAGCAAGGC
>JANNGJ010000092.1:0-3484 GCA_031403815.1 Burkholderiales bacterium
GAGAACAGCCACTACCGCATCTGCCCCCTGTGCGAAGCCTGCTGCGGCCTCGAGGTGCGCACCGAAGGCGGCAAGGTCACCAGCATCCGCGGCGCCGAGAACGATGTCTTCAGTGCCGGCTACATCTGCCCCAAGGGCGTGGCGCTGAAGGACCTGCACGAAGATCCCGACCGTATCCGCACACCGCTGATCAAGCGCGACGGCCGCTTCGTCGAGGCGAGCTGGGACGAGGCCTTCGCCGAGATCGAGGCGCGGCTGGTGCCGATCCTGCAAACGCACGGCCGCGACGCCGTGGCCGTGGCCGTGGGCAACCCGTCGGCGCACAAGATGAGCCTGTTGCTCTACTTCAGCCGCCTGGCCAAGGCGCTGGGCACCAAGAACGTGTTCTCGGCCAGCACGCTGGACCAGATGCCCACGCAGCTCAGCAACGGCTGGATGTATGGCCACTGGCTCTCCATGGCGGTGCCCGACATCGAGCGCAGCCACTACCTGCTGGTGATCGGCGCCAACCCGGTGGCCAGCAACGGCAGCCTGTGGACCGTGCCAGATTTCCGCGGCAAGGCCAAGGCAATGCGTGCGCGTGGCGGCAAGCTGGTGGTCGTCGACCCGCGCCGCAGCGAAACCGCGCTGGTCGCCGATGCCCATCACTTCATCCGCCCGGGCGCCGACGTCTACCTGCTGGCGGCGATGGTGCAGGCGCTGTTCAGCGAGAAGCTGGTGCGGCTGGGCCGCCTGGCCGAGCATGTGCTGGGTGTCGAAGCCGTGAGCCAGGCGGTGCAGGCCTTCACGCCCGAGAGCGTAGCCGCGCGCTGCGGCATCGCCGCCGACACCATTCGCGAGCTGGCGCGCGACCTGGCCGCGGCCGAGGCCGGCTGCGTCTATGGCCGCATCGGCACCTGCACGCAAAGCTACGGCTCGCTGGCCTCGTGGCTGGTCGACGTGCTCAATGTGCTGACAGGCCACCTGGACGAACCCGGCGGCGTGATGTTCCCCAAGGCGGCGGCCTTTGCTGCCAACACGGCAGGTGCTGCAGGCCGCGGCCGCGGCATCACCACGGCGCGCCACCACAGCCGCGTCAGCAGTGCGCCCGAAGTCTTCGGCGAGCTGCCGATGACCTGCCTGGCCGAGGAGATCGACACGCCCGGGCCGGGCCAGGTGCGTGCCCTGATCACGGTGGCCGGCAACCCGGTGTTGTCGGCGCCCGGCGGCGCCCGCCTGGCTGCTGCGCTCGACAGTCTGGACTTCATGGTCAGCCTGGACATCTACCGCAACGAAACCACGCGCCATGCCGATGTCATCCTGCCCGGGCTGAGCGCGCTGGAGGACAGCCACTACGACGTCGCGTTTCCGCAGTTCTCGTTCCGCAACCACGCGCGCTACAGCGGCCCGGTGTTCGAGCCGACGCTGCCGCCCGAGTGGCAGACCCTGCTCAGGCTGGCCGCCATCGCCAAGGGCCTGGGCGCGGGCGCCGACGTGCTGGCGCTGGACGACGAGCTGGTGGCCGACGACGTGCGCAAGCAAGCCGGCGACAACGCGGCGCAGGTGCTGCAGGCGCTGGGCAGTCGCAAGGGCCCCGAGCGCCTGCTCGACCTGGCGCTGCGCAGCGGCCCTTACGGCGACCAGTTCGGCATCAAGCCTGAGGGCCTGACGCTGGACAAGGTACAGGCCGCGTCGGCCTCGGGCCACGGCATCGACCTCGGCCCGCTGCAGCCGCGCGTGCCCGAAGTGCTGCGCACCCCCAGCGGCATGATCGAACTGGCGCCGCCGGCGCTGCTGGCCGACCTGCCGCGCGCCTGGGCCGACCTCGACGCCGCGGCGCCGCCACTGGCCGTGATCGGCCGCCGCGACGTGCGCAGCAACAACAGCTGGATGCACAACCTGCCCCTGCTGGCCAAGGGCCCGTTCCGCGGCACGGCCTTGGTTCACCCGGACGATGCTGCGCGCTGCGGCGTGGCCGACGGCGCGCCCGCGCTCCTGGCCGGCCCCGGCGGCAGCGTGCAGGTCACCGTGGAGCTGAGCGACAGCCTGATGCCAGGCGTGATCAGCCTGCCGCATGGCTGGGGCCACGACCTGCCGGGCGCGCAACTCGGTGTGGCCGCCGAGCGGCCGGGCGCCAACCTCAACGCCCTGCTCGACATCAATGCGCGCGACCCGCTGTCGGGCAATGCGGTGCTGAGCGGCGTGGCGGTGACCTTGGGGCCGTTGTCGTCGTTGACGGTGGCCTGAAGCCGCCAACCATCTTGCGGTTGCCCCGCGGCAGCGCGAGGGCGGCGCAATGGCCGGGGGCGCTGAAATCAGGGGGCGCGAGAGGGGCAGTTGCTTGTGGGCCTAGCCATCGGGGGCACGGCGGCGCACGAACCGACTGAACCAGCCGAGTTCACGACCCTCGGGCGCCAGTGGGGGCGTGGCACCCAGCGCCTGCAGGCGCGCCACCAGCGCTGGAAAACCAATTCGGCTCGCGGCTTGGATCGGCGTCAGCGCATCGAACTCCGAAAGGAGATGTGGATCGGCCCCGGATTCGAGCAGCAGGAGCGCGACCGCTTCCTGGCGTGCCAGGATGCTGGCGACCAAGGGCGTTGAAAGGAACTCCGGATGTGCGTAGTTGACATCGACGCCGTTCGCAACGTGATAGCGGACGAGGTCAAGGTCGCCGTCGCAAGCGGCGTTGAACATTTCTTTCCAGTTGCCTCCGTCCATGGGCTCTCCAGGTTGGCAATCAAGCTCGACGGCAGGCCCCCGCTCGAGCGGCGGACCGCCGAGGCGCGCTGTCAGGGGGGCGTCGCGGTGCAATGAGTGGGCATAGGTGAATTCGACAAGGTTCAGCATCAGATGCGCGGCGAACGGCGCCAGCACGCCGCCGCGCAAGTCGTAGAGGGCACAAAAGCAGCCACCTGCAACGTTACCCGTCAACAGCATGTACCAGCGCCCGCCTGGCCAATTAAGCATGCCAAAGGCAACGCAGGAGAGGGCGACCGCCGCGGGGGGTCTTAGGCTGGCCTCCGATACCGACAGTGCGATGCCACGATGGAGCGTTTCTTCGGCCCGCGGCGCTAAAACAACATTGGTGAAGAAGAACACCGCGAGGCTACCGGAGACGACGGGAAGTGTCTGCCTTGGCGCTGTTCATAGGCTTTCCCCCCGACGCTGAACGGGTTGGGTCATGGTGATGACGGGCTGCAGGGGTCTGGGGAGCGCAAGCCTGCGGACGACCCATTCACCCAGAGCGATGTTGAGCAGCCACATGCCGACAACCACGATGTCAGAGGCCAGCCCCATGGGCGGCTCTCCGGTGATCAGGTAGATGGGGAACATGACCAGCGCGACGGTTCCCTGTCCCATGCCGATGGCATAGGCGCGGATCATCCACGCCCGGTGTCTAAGCATGTCGTGCGCCCGTGCCGTCGCCACCCCTAGCAGGAGCGCTGCGATCAGCGCCAGGCCGAAGACCCCGCGTGCGGCATCCAGAAGCCCGGTGGCGATGCTC
>JANNGJ010000093.1:0-8286 GCA_031403815.1 Burkholderiales bacterium
GCGGCTCAGTTTGCCCGCGGCGATGACGAAGCCGCCGCTGTGCTGCGAGAGGTGGCGCGGGAAGCCCTTGACGGTGGCGATGAGTTCCATCCAGCGCCGCGTGATGGGCGCGCTGGCGTCGATGCCGGCCTCGGCCAGGCCGAGCGCCAGGCGCGTCGGGTCGTCGAACCAGTGCACCGAACGCGCCAGGGCGTCGATCTGCACCTCATCAAGGCCAAGCGCCTTGCCGGTGTCGCGCACCGCGCCGCGGGTGCGGTAGGTGGATAGCGCCCCGGCCAGCGCGCAGCGCTCGGTGCCGTACTTGGTGTAGATGTACTGGATGACTTCTTCGCGCCGCTCGTGCTCGAAATCGACATCGATGTCGGGCGGCTCGTCGCGCTCCTTCGAGATGAAGCGCTCGAACAGGAGCGTGGTGTGCATCGGGTTGACTTCGGTGATGCCCAGGCAGTAGCACACCGCCGAATTCGCTGCCGAGCCGCGCCCTTGGCAGAGGATGTTTTGCGCGCGCGCGAAGCGCACGATGTCGTGCACGGTGAGGAAGAAGGCCTCGTAGCGCAGGGCTTGGATCAGGCCCATCTCCTTCTCGATCTGCGTCAGCACCGAAGCTGGCGCCCCTTGCGGATAGCGTTCGCGCGCTCCGATCGCTGTGAGCGCACGCAGGTGTTCGATCGCGGTCAGGCCCTCGGGCACCAGTTCAGCCGGGTACTCGTAGCGCAGCTCGCTCAAGCTGAAAGAACAGCCCTCGGCGATGCGCACAGCGGCTTGCAGCCACGCCGGCCGGTACAACTGCGCCAGCCGCAGCCGCGAGCGCAAATGCTGCTCGGCGTTGCGCGCCAGCGCAAAGCCGCAATCGGCGAGTGGCGTTTTCAGGCGCACCGCGGTCAGCGTGTCTTGCAGCGGCTTCCTCGAGCGCAGATGCATCAGCACATCGCCGGCCGCCACCAAGGGCAGGCCGGTGTGCTCGGCCACGGCTTCGAGACGCTCGACGAGCAGCGAGTCGTCGGCATACAACAGCAGCTCCACGGCGATGGCGGCGCGCTCATCAAAAGTGGCTTGCAGCCAGCGCGCTTGCGCCAACAGCACTTCGGGTGGATCGTCGCGGCGTGGAATCAAGAGCGCGTGGCAGCCGGGTGCGCCACGCAGGTGTTGTGCGCCGCTGTCGAGATCGCGCACCGTGAGCCGGTACTGGCCCTTCGCGCAGCGCAGGCGCGCCAGCGTGATCAGCTCGCACAGGTCACCATAACCTTCACGATGGCGCGCGATCAGCACCAGGCGACAGGCGGGGGTGGCGCCTTCGCCTTGCACTTCGAACACGCTGCCGATCAGCAACTTGATCGCACCACCGGCTTCGTTCTGCCGCTTGGCTTCTTCATGCGCGCGCACCACGCCGGCGACGGAACATTCATCGGTGATCGCGATCGCGGCATAACCCAGTTGTGCCGCGCGCGCGACCAGTTCTTCAGGGTGCGAGGCCCCCGTGAGGAAGCTGAAGTTGGAGCGGCAGTGCAGTTCGGCGTAGGTGGGCAGGCGGTCCAGCAACGGCGTCGGGGGCAGCGAGAGCGGCGGCTGCGGGCGCGGCGCCTTGGGGTGGGTGGGCTGGGGCATGGGTGCGCATCAGCGCCGTTTCAGCCGAACAAGCCATGCAAGTACCACTGCGAGATTTCCCCGCGCCGCTCGCGAAAGACCCAGCGCAGCCGGTGATCGCGGCCCTCGGCCACGTGGTAGTCGCGGCAGATCAGCTCGCCGTCGAACCAGCCGGCTTCGATGCGCTCGGCGCGGCTGTGCAGCGTGAGCGGGCCGCCGTGCAGCGGGCGGCCGGCTTGCTCTTGCAGGCGCAGGGGTTCGGGCAGCAGCCAGGTCGGGCGCGCCGCGCTGGGTTGCGCTAAGTCGATGGGGGCCACAGCACTCGCCGCAGTGCTCGCCGGCGCGGTGTTCATCGCGCGCTCGGGCCGGTGGTCGGCTTGCAGGCGCAGGCGCTGCACGCACTCGGGGCCCAGGCGTGCGCCGAGGCGGTCGATCAGGCCGCGGATGTCGTCGCCATCGTCATCCCCGCTTTGCTGCGGGTCGCGCCACAGCGCGGCCTCACGGCCGGCGTGGCCAACCGCCTCTTCCAGCCGCAGTGTCAACGCATACACCGGCGCGGGCAGGGCCGTGCGCTGCAAACGCTCGCGCAGCAGCAGGCCGATTTGTTTGGCGTCGCGCGAGGCCTCACCCAGCCCGATGCGCACCACGGTGTCGGGCAGTGCCTGGTAGCGGCTGGTTTCGTGGCGCAGGTGCAGGGCGACGCGCGAGGCAGCCAACCATTGCTGCGCCAACCAGCCGACCAGCGGCTGGACCAGGCGCTCGGCGGCAAAGACCAGCATCGCGGCATCGTCGGCGCGGTGCAGCAGCTCGAGGCCGATCTCGAAGCCGGCGGGCGGCGTGAACCAGACGCGCGGGTCGGGCGCCTCGCCGTAGGCCTGGGCCAGGTGTTCGAGCAGCGCGCCGCCGCCGCGGCGCTGCAGGCCGGTGCGCGGCAGGGCGCGCACATCGGCCAGGCTGCGGCAGCCGATGCCGTGCAGCAGCTCGGCCGTGCGCGCGGGCAGCTGCCAAGCAGCAAGCACCGCCGCCAAGGGCAGGGCGTCGAGGCGCTGGCGCGTGTGCAGGTGCCAGGCCGAAACCGGGTCGGCCGTGGCGCGCGTTGCCGCGGTGGTGGCACCGCGTGCCGTGTTGCCCCCGCCGCGGCGAAGGGTCTGGCGGAGCCACCCGCGCCAGCAGCGAGGCAGCCCCCGCGGTGGGTGCCAGCGCCAGTTGCGCGGCTTGCACGCCGCTGGCGCGCACGGTGGCCCGCAATGCACGTGCCAGCGCGCGCGCGCCGCCGAACAGGCGCAGCGAAGCGGCCCCTTCGAGCAGCACGCCGTCGGCTTCGATCACCACGGCGGGGGTGTAGCGCGCCAGTGCCAGTGCCAGCCGCTCGACGAAGGCGGCTTCGCGTGCCACGTCGCGCGCCAGCATCTGCAAGCCTGGCAGCAGTGCGGCGGCGCTGGCAGCGCTCATGCCAGGCTGGATGCCGGCGGCCATGGCGCGCGGGTCGGCCAACAGGACGCGCCGCTGCTCGACCACGCAGCGCGCTGCCGCACTATTCAGCGGCTCGGCCGGCAGCGCAGCAAGCAAGGCCTCAAGCGGCAATGCGCTCAGGTGCAGTGCAAACCACAGCATCGCCAGGCTCCAGCAAAGGCCGGTCGGCCACAGGTGGCACCGGCGTGGCCGCGACCCGCCGCAAGGTGCACCGGGCCGACACACCGGCCACCGGCAGCATCAGTTGCAGCGGCGTCAGCATGGCCGGGCCGCGACGCTTGAACACGGTGACAGCCAGCAGCCCTTGCGCGGCCGGCGCCAGCGTCAGGCGCAAGGGCGCTGGCGACGACTGCGCTTGCGCCGCCCCGGGGCGCAGCGCAAACAGCGGGCATCGACCCTCTTGCGCCGCCAGGTGCAGGCGGCGCAAGGCGGTGGCCAGCACCGTTGTTGGCACTCGCTCTTCGCCCTGCCACCACAACACCGCTTCGCAGGCGCCCGAGCGCAGACCCTGCTCGGCCGCCCAGGCGGCGTCCGCCAGCGAACTGGGGCGAACCAGCAGCAGGCGCGCGAGCGGCCAGGCGAGCGCCTGCAAGGCCGGCGCATAAGGCGTGAAAGGCGGTGCGATGCACAGCAGGCCGCCGCTGTGTGGCGCCCCCGACCCCAGCAACGGCGCGAGCAGCCGCAACTCGCCGCTGCCGGGTGCGGCGAACAGCAGCTCGGTCAGGCCCGCGGCCGGCCAGCCGCCCCCTGGCAGTTCGGCGTCGAGCGCGGCAAAGCCGGTCGGGCGTGTGGGCAAGGCCGCGGCCCTGTCGGCCACCCGGTCGGCCAGCCACAGCGCTGGCCGCTCGGCGAGCAAGGCGTGAGTCAACACCCGCGCGGCGCGGGAACTGGGAGGCGGGATGGGGGCAAGGCTCGGCATCGCAGGCGCATTCAAGCGGGAAAAACAACTGTGTATTTATACAGCCGTTATGCCGTGCTGGGCCGCAGGAGATTCGAACTCGGGCGGGCTTTTTTCGCGGTCCGGTGATCCGCGCCCCGTCAGGTCAAGCCGCCTTAGCGCGCGCTGTGGCTGTGCGGCTGCAGGCGCGCCAGATCGAAGCCGAGCCCTTGCAGCTTGGCGCGGATCGCCAAGCCATCAGCCGGCGTGAGCGCCGGCTGTCGTGCCAAGACCCATAGATACTCGCGCGAGGATTCGCTGACGATGACATAGCGACCATCGGGCGCGAGATCGACAACCCAGTACGCGCCCCAGCCAATGCCCGTCCAGCGCAGCCACGCCGGCAAGAAACTGACCTCCAGACGTGCCGGCATCAGCTTGCCGGCTTCGATGCGCGCCACGCCCGCCGGCGGCCGGGCGATGCCGAGCACGCTGTCGGTCTTGCCATCGGCCAGCTTGCAGCGGTTGAAGACCTCGACGCTGCCATTGCCCAGATCGCGGTAGGTGGCCACCGTGTCTGAAACGCACTGCTTCTGGAAAAAGTTCGGGATCCAGGCCACCTGGTACCAGGCGCCCATGTAGGGCGCGACCTCCAGGCTGGGCAGCGCTTGCAGAGGCGGTACGGGTTGCGCGGGCTGCTGGGCTTGCGCTGGCGCGCCCATGAAAAAGCAGGCCAGGGTCGCGGGCAGGGTGACACGCAGGGTCAAGCGCAGGGTCGAGCACAGGAAAGGGGTCATCGGGGTCGCATCCATATCAAACAGCGTTCGGCATCCAGGCCGGGGACGGTCAGCAGTTCCACGTGGAACACGTCGATATCGGCCGGCAGGGCGTTCAACTCGTCGTCGGGGTGCCGGCCCTTCATGGCCATCCACACACCGCCCGGCGCCAGCAGCGGCCGGGTCAGGCGCACGAAGTCTGGCAGGGAAGAGAAAGCGCGCGACGTGATCACATCGAAGGGCGGGCCGGGCAGCGCTTCGACGCGTGCGTGGGCCGCATGCAGGTTGCGCAAGCCCAACTCGCCGGCGGCTTGGCGAATGAAGGCGGCCTTCTTGCCCACTGTATCGACGCAGGTGATCTGCCACGCCGGCTCAACCAAGGCCAGCACCACGCCCGGCAAGCCGCCACCGCTGCCCACATCGAGCAGGCGCAGCGATGCGGCCGGGCCGATTTGGCGGCGCAAGGGCGATACCACCGCCAGGCAGTCAGCCAGATGCTGGGTGCGCATCTGGGCCGCGTCGCGCACGGCCGTCAGGTTGTAGGCGGCGTTCCACTTGCGCAGCAGCGCCAGGTAGGACAGCAGGCCCTGGAGCGTGGCGTCGGACAGCGCCAAGCCAAGGGCCGCGGCGTCGCGCTGTAGCGCCGTGAACTCGGCGTCTGTGGCCGTCTCGGGCGCCACCGTGCTGCCGCCCGTCGCGCCGGCCCTCATGCCGCCCTTCACGCCACCCTTCACACCGTCGGTCACGCCGCCTCGTCGCCCGCCAAACTCGCCAAGCTCGCGTTGGCCGCAAAGCCCTTGAAGCGGCCCTTCTTGAGGTGAACCAGCAGCAGGGAAATGGCCGCCGGCGTCACCCCAGCAATGCGCGCCGCCTGGCCTAGCGTCTGCGGGCGATGGCGGCTGAGCTTTTGCCGAACTTCGTGGCTGAGGGCGGGCACCAGGGCGTAGTCCAACTCCACGGGCAGGTTGAGGCCCTCGAAGTGCGCCGCGCGGCCCACCTCTTCCACCTGCTTGTCGATGTAGCCGGCGTACTTGGTGGCCACTTCAAGCTGCTCCACCACGGCGGCAGCCAAGCTCGCGCCCAGCTCATCGATCAGGGTTTGGCGCGACACCGCCGGCGCCTCCGCGCTGCCCGGCCGGGCGAGGGCGGCCAGTTCGGCCACGGCATCGAAGCCGATGCCGGGCCGGCGCAGCAAATCCGCCAGGCTGTGTTCATGCTCAAGCGCCTTGCCCAGCAAACGCTCCGCGTCGGCAGCCGGCAGGATGCCCGGGTGGACCCAGGTCGACTTCAGCCGCTCGGTTTCACGTGAAACAGCGTCCCGCTTGCGGCTGAACGCGTCCCAGCGGGCGTCATCGACCAAGCCCAGGCGTCGGCCGACCTCCGTCAGGCGGGCATCGGCGTTGTCTTCGCGCAATTGCAAGCGGTACTCGGCACGGCTGGTGAACATGCGGTAGGGCTCGGTCACGCCCTGGGTCACCAGATCGTCGACCAGCACGCCGAGGTAGGCCTGGTCGCGCCGCGGCAACCAGGCCGGCTCTCCCTTGACCTGCAAGGCGGCGTTGATGCCGGCAAACAAGCCCTGGGCGGCGGCCTCTTCGTAGCCCGTCGTGCCGTTGATCTGGCCGGCGAAAAACAGGCCCTGGATGGCCCGGGTTTCGAAGCTGGTGGTCAGGCCGCGCGGATCGAAATAGTCGTATTCGATGGCATAGCCGGGGCGCAGGATGTGCGCCTTCTCCAGGCCCAGCATGGACTGCACCGCGGCAATCTGGACATCGAAGGGCAGCGAGGTCGAAATGCCGTTCGGGTAGAACTCGTGCGTCGTCAGGCCCTCGGGCTCCAGGAAGATCTGGTGGCTGGCCTTATCGGCGAAGCGGCTGATCTTGTCTTCGATGCTCGGGCAATAGCGCGGCCCCACGCCTTCGATCACGCCCGTGAACATGGGGCTGCGGTCGAGGCCGGCGCGGATGATGTCGTGGGTGCGCTGGTTGGTATGGGTGATCCAGCACGGCACCTGGCGCGGGTGCAGGGCAGCGTCGCCCATATAGCTGAAGACGGGCACCGGTTGGCTGGGCGCTGTGCCGTCGGCCGGCGCCATGCCGTCGCCCGGTTGCGCCACCAGCTTGGTGAAATCGATCGACCGCCCATCGATGCGAGGCGGTGTGCCGGTCTTCAGACGCCCCTGAGGCAGCTTGAGCTCCTTCAGCCGCGCTGACAGGCTGAGGGCCGGCGGGTCGCCCGCGCGGCCCTCGCTGAAGTGCTGCAACCCCACATGGATCTTGCCGTCCAGGAAGGTACCCGCCGTCAGAATAACTGTCTTTGCACGGAAGCGTACGCCCACTTGCGTTATCGCCCCGGCGACCCGATCGCCTTCCAGGATCAGGTCGTCAACTGCCTGTTGGAACAACCACAGATGGGGCTGGTTCTCCAGCCGCTGGCGCACGGCCGCCTTGTAGAGCACGCGGTCGGCCTGCGCCCGCGTCGCACGCACGGCCGGCCCTTTGCTCGAATTCAGGATGCGGAACTGAATACCCGCCTCATCCGTCGCCAGTGCCATGGCACCGCCGAGCGCGTCAATCTCCTTGACCAGGTGGCCTTTGCCGATGCCGCCGATCGACGGGTTGCAGCTCATCTGCCCGAGCGTCTCGATGTTGTGCGTGAGCAGCAGAGTGGTGCAGCCCATGCGCGCAGCCGCCAGCGCGGCTTCGGTGCCGGCATGGCCACCACCGACAACAATGACATCGAACACTTGAGGATGGATCACGGGGCTTCAGGCCGCAGCGCGCGCGGACCAGGGCTGACTTGGATTGCCTCAATTTTAAGCGGGCACCTGCCTTGCTGCCGAGCACGGCGCGGATTGACCCAGCGCAAGCCGCGCTGGGTCAGCAGCAGCCTGCGCCGGCGACCCTGGCACAAACTGGGCCGGCGGCGCCATGTTGGCGCCCCGCCAGACCGCGGAGAGCCCCCATGAAGACCAATGTCGGATCCCTTGATCGCATCCTGCGCGCGCTGATCGGCGTGCTGCTGCTGGCCTTGACAGCCACCGGCACTATCGGCCTGTGGGGCTGGATCGGCCTGGTGCCTCTCGCCACGGCCGCCTTCAGTACCTGCCCACTGTACACACTGCTTGGCCTGAGTACCTGCCCGGTAAAGAAGGCTTAGCCACCGCGCTCAAACCCGCCCGGCCGTCGTCGGCACGGAGCGAAAGTCTTGCATCACGCGGCCTTCGCCGAGCACGATGACGCGCGATGCGCTGGCTATCGTCTCTGGCCGGTGCGCCACGATGAGGCGCGTGAGTTGCAATTGCCGCACCTGCTGGTTGACGATGCGCTCGCGCTCGACATCCAGCGCGCTGGTCGCCTCGTCGAGCAGCAGGATGCGCGGCCGCTTGTAAAGCGCCCGGGCGAGCAGCAGGCGCTGGCGCTGGCCGCCTGAGAGGCTGGCGCCCATGTCACCGATGAGGGTGTGGTAGCCCATCGGCATCGCCTCGATCTCGTCGTGCACGGCCGCCAGGCGCGCGCATTCGGCAACCCAGTGCGTGTCGGGCGCGTCGGCAAAGAAGCAGATGTTGTCGGCCAC
>JANNGJ010000094.1:0-9823 GCA_031403815.1 Burkholderiales bacterium
GAAGGCCGTCATCGACACCAACCTGAACAGCATGTTCTACGTCACCAAGCAAGTGGTGCCGGGCATGGTGGAGAAGGGCTGGGGCCGCATCATCCAGATCAGCTCCGTCAACGGCGAGAAGGGCCAGGCCGGGCAGACCAACTACTCGGCGGCCAAGGCCGGCATGCACGGCTTCACGATGGCGCTGGCGCAGGAAGTTGCGAGCAAGGGTGTCACCGTCAACACCGTCAGCCCGGGCTACATCGGCACCGACATGGTTCGCGCCATCAAGCCCGAAGTGCTGGAAAAGATCGTCGCCACGATCCCGGTCAAGCGCCTGGGCAAGCCCGATGAAATCGGCTCCATCGTGGCCTGGCTGGCCAGCGAGGACTCGGGCTTCTCGACCGGCGCTGACTTCAGCTGCAACGGCGGGATGCACATGGGATGAGCTTTGCTCACCCCAGTCTGCATCCCTGCGGGTGAATGTTGCGCTCCCCCTGGTCCCTCCAGGAGGGGGTTCCAGCTAGAAGGACAAGCCGGCGAAAGCCGGCTTGTTTCATTCCAGACTGGGGATCACGAAGCGGCGCTCGATCAGGTCGGCGTCGTCGAAGTGGCGGCGGCCGACGAAGGCGCTGGCGTGGTGGCTCCACTGGCGCATGGCGCCAGCGCTGGCGATGCCCATCGGCCAGAACAGGAAGCGCTCGGCGCGTTCGCTGCCGGGCACCAGGCCGTCGGGGCCGTAGAGGCTGCGCCGGCCGCCGTGCGGTAGCGGCAGGCTGCGCAGCTCGTCATCCTGGCGCAGCGCATACGGCGTGCCAGGGCCACCGGAGTCCAGGGCCGCCGCCATGACGTAGTGGCTGGCGGAGTCCAGCGTGACGACGAGGCGCTGGCCTGGCCGCAGGGGCCCCAGCGTGGCAGGCGTAAAGGCCCACTCGACGTGCTTGGGCGCGCCAGCGCGCAACTGCAGCTCGGGGGTCGGCAGAAAGAGGTGGTAGCAGCCGCAGGCGTGGATGGTGTCGAGCAGCAGCGGCCGACCGTCATCGGGCGCCAGGGTGATGCGCAGCACCACGGCATCCAGGGCGCCGGCCAGCACATCGAAGCGGTGGCGCGGCGGGCGCTCGGGGAACCAAAGCGTATAGACGAGCTGCACCAGCCACTGGCCGCGGTAGCGCGTGCTGGCCAGACGCTGGTAGACCACGGGCGCGGCGCTGTCGACTGCGGGCGTGGTCAGGCCCGCGCGCCAATGCAGCGCGCCGAAGCGGTCGAAGTCGCCGCGCTTCTCGATCGCCAATGCTGGGGCATGGGCGGCCAGCAGCGCTGCAGCCTCATCGGCCTGGAACTGCGGCAGGCCGAGCGCATCGCGTGGCCGCTGCCACAGGCCGGCGAGCGACGGGGTTGATGGGGCTGACTTGGGTGACGGCGGGCTGGCCGCTGGCACGTAACGCTGGGTGGGTGGCGGTGCGACCGACCAGCGCGCCATTTGTGCTTCGTGCTCACGCTGCCAGCTCTCGACGCCGGCAAAGAAAGGCCAGCGCAGCAACGGATACAGGCCGACGGCGCGTTGCGCGCTGGCGTAACGGTCTGGCACCGCGGCGCGCGCCAGCAAGGTCGCGCGCAGGGCGGGGTCGGCGTGCAGCGCCCCCCGCCATGCGTCGCTGCAGGCGCGGCTGCGCGTATTGGCGGCGCTGGCATCGGCGGCACCGTCGAGCGGGAACGCGGCGGCTGGTAGGTTGGCGAGCTCGGCGGCGCGGCCCTCGGCCTCAAGTGCCTGCAGTTGGCTGAGCCAGGCGTCAAACGCCGCTGCGCTGGCGGCGGCGCGCTCGCGCAGGGCCGCACTGACGCGGTCGACACGCAAGCCGGCAAAGCCGCTGATGGGCTCGGCTTCGGCATCGCGCACACCGGTGCGGTCCACCGCGCTGCCCAGCTGCTCGAACCAGCGCGCACAGGCTTCGGTGGGCAGCGCTGCGGCGGCCGGCGGTGCCGGGCCGGTCAAGCTGGCGCAGGCCGACAGACTGAGCGCCACGGCCAGCGCGGCGAGGCGCAGCAGCCAGTGCCAGCGATTCGCCTTCAAGCGTATGAAAATCCGCTCAGGGCGAACGGCCACTTGTCCGGTCGAGCGCGAATTCCTGTCAGATCCCGAGCAGCTTCTTGGCTTCGGCCAGTGCCTTCATCGAATCATCGTGTTTGCCGGCCTTGTGCGCGGTCTCGCCGTCGGCGCGCAGCGTCTTGACCTTGGCCAGGTCGGCATCGGCCAGCTTGTGCGGCGTGGCCAGTTTGGCGTCAATGGCCTTCATCTCGTTCGGGCAGTTGTGGGCCAGGGCGAGGCCGGATGCAGTGGCCAGCACGGTGGCAAGAATCAAAGTCTTCATGGCAGTTCCTTGGTGAATTGGGCCAACGTCGGCCCCGTGCAAAGTCTAGCGCCGCTTCGGTGCTGCCGATGTTGTAGGGATGTTGCCGTGGGTATGCAAATGCGCGTGCTAGCCGCTGCTGCCCGCAATGAACCACTTGATCACCCCCTTGGCGGCGAAGCCCACCAAGCCGAAGCCCAGGGCCAGGAAGAGCACAAAGGTGCCGAAGCGCCCGGCCTTGGATTCGCGCGCCAGCTGGAACACGATGAAGACCATGTAGAGCATGAAAGCGCCGACGCCGAAGCTCAGGCCGAAGGCGGCAATCTGCTCTTCACTGAAGCCAAACATGGTACGTACAGCGGCTCAGGCCTGCGCGTCGGCGGGCGCGACGCAGTCACGGTAGGCGTGCCAACTGGCGTGCGCCAGCCAGGGCACGATGGGCACCAGGCCGATCAGCAGCGTGGCCATGCCCGCGGCGGTCAGCACCATGATGAACAGGGCCCACAGCGCCAGCGGTAGCGGGTTGGCCAGCACCACGCGCCAACTCGTCAGCACCGCGGTCAGAACGCTCACCGGCCGGTCCAGCAGCAAGGGAATCGCGACCACGCTGCTGGCGAACAGCGGAGCGGCCAGCACGCCGCCGAGCAGAACCCAACCCTCGAACAGCCAGCCGGTCTCGGCCAGCACGACGTGGTGCAGGAAGTCGGCTGGGTTGTTCACCACCTCGGGTGCAAACCAAGTCACCAGGGAGGCCGAGGTCAGCACCCAGCCGGTGCCAGCCAGCGCGAGCAGGGCGCCGAAGCCCATCAGGCGCCGCGCTGTCGCCCCGCGCGGCCACCACGCGCGCACCGCCACACCCATCAGGGCCCTGGTGCCGGGCGTTTCATTGCGTTCCAGCGCGCGACTCACGGCGTACAGGCCGGTGGCCAGCACCGGTGAAACCAGCAGGAAGCCGCTGAAGGCACCCGCGAGCAACCAGAAGTGGCGGTGCGCCAGCGTGAACAGGACGGCGCCGAAAAGCGCCAGCGTGAGCCCATGCGACAAGCCGGGGGCCGGCGCACGGGCCAGATCGCGCGCGCCGAGTGCGAGCCAGCGCAGCGGCCGGGTCAGTGGGATGCCGCGCACCTGGGGCGCGGTGTTGGCGTCAGGGGCAGGCAGGGCCATGCGGACCATCATGCCCCGGGCGGCACCTCGCTGGCTTGACCTGGCTCAGCCGGCGCTGTCACGAGGTGCGCGATCGAATTGGCGTAGTAGCGCAGCAGCGGCGCTTCGTCGGCGCGTGTGCGGTACAGGCCGTCCTGCACATCCACCAGGTGGCGCTGGGTGAGCATGCGCAGGCCAGCGCTGACGGCATAGTCCCAATCGCCGCGCGGCAGGTACAGGCGGGCGTTGCGCGCTTCCAGGCTGGCCACCAAGACAGCCACCGCAGACTTCAACTCCAGCTCGCCGATGGCGCGCTCGCCCTGCTGCAACAACACCGTGGCCACCAAAGGCACCGGAAGCACCGGGATCAACTGGCCCACCTGGTCCATCAGGTGCCGGCCGAGGGCGGCCACTTCCACCTGGCGCTGCTTGCGCGGCAGGTGATCGAAATCGACACCGCGCGCCGCAGCCCAGGCGCGCACCGACACCGGCGTGCCGAAGTTGACGCAGGCGTAGCCGAGGCGGTGCCAGCGGCTGTGCAAGATCAGCCAGAGCTGGCTGCCGAGGAAGGCCAGGGTGCGCGCAGCACTGCGCAGGCCGCTCGACCTGGGCGCGTTGGCGTCGCCGCTCAGCAGCTGGGTGCGGTCTTCGAGCACGCGGTCGTAGTTCAGGCCCAGCGGCACGAAGACCAGGTCGCGCTCGCCGTGGGTATGAAAGCCGCGCAGCATGTAGTCAAGCACGCCGAACTTGGGCTCGCGCATGCGGCCGTCGCGCGTCAGGCCGCCTTCGGGATAGACGGCTTGCGTGACACCGGCTTCGGTGGCCATGGCGATGTAGCGCTCGAGCACGCGGCGGTACAGCTCGTCTTTGGAATTGCGGCGCACGAAGTAGGCGCCCATGGCGCGGATCAAATGCTGCAAGCCCCACACCTGCGCCCACTCGCCCACCGCATAGCTCAGCGCGGCGCGCTCGGCGGCGAGGTAGGAGGCGATGATGTAGTCCATGTTGCTGCGGTGGTTCATCACGAAGACCACCGTCGCATGTTCGGGAATCGCGTTCAGGCCGGCGTCGTCGGTGTAGCCGATGCGCACCCGGTAAAGCGAGCGCGACAGGGTCTTGCCGACCCAGTAGCCAATGCGAAAGTAGACGTAGGCGTTGAAGGCCGGCACGATTTCGCGCGCATAGCGCTGCACCTGGTCCAGCGCCACCTCGCGCGGCATGTTGCGGGCATCGGCAAACGCCTGCGCCGCCTGCTGCACCTTCTCGTCGAAGATCAGACGGTCGATCAGCGCCTGGCGCTTGATTTGCTGGAACGGCCGGATGCCGATCTTCAGGCGCCGGCCGACCTCGTCGAGCACGCGGTTGGCGCGGCTCTTGATCCACCAGCGCATGCTGGGCATGAGCAGCCGATCCAGCAGAGCCCACGCCGCCAGCCCGCCGATAACGATGGCCAGCCACAGGGGCAGGGTGATGCTGGTCGACATGCGCCTCCTCGCCGCGGGCTCTGGGGCCAGCGGCGAACGCATGCTAGCGCGTGCCGCTCAGCGGCGCTGCGCTGTGGCGCCGAGGATGCCCCTCGCCCGCTCGCCGGTGCCGCGGCGCACGCTGCCCACAATGGCTGCCGACGGGCCGGCGGCCAGCATTTGCACAAAGGCCGTGCGCACTTCGTCAGCCGTCACGGCCAACAAGCGCGCCAGTGCTTCATCGGGCGCGCGCAGGCTGCCGCGCACAAAGACTTCGAGGGCGGCGTCTTCGAGCCGGCGCAAAGGTTTCTCGGCGTCGTGCAGGCGGCGCACCGCGATCTGGTTGCGCGCACGGTCGAGGTCCACCGCGTCCACGCGGTCGGCCTGGGCCCGCAACAGGCCCACCACCTCGCGCAGGAACTCGTCGAACTGGGCCGGCGCGGTCGAGGCTTCGATCACCAGCTGGCCGCACATGTCGAACTGGTCGGCCACGCAAGAGGCGTTGTAGGCCAGGGCGCGCTCTTCGCGCACCCGCGTGAGCAGCGGTGAGCTCATGCCCTCGCCGAACACGGCCGCGGCCACCAGGTGGGCGGCGTCGTCGTCGCGCAGCGAGGGGATCGGGAAGCCGAGCACCACGTGTGTCTGGCTGCTGCCGGCCAGCGCGCGGGCGCGCACGGCGCCGGTGTAGGTCGGCGCTCCGATCAGATTGGCCTGGCCGCGCGGCGCCGCACCGAAGGCTGCCTCGACCGCCCGCACCATGGCGGCAGGGTCGATGGCCCCGGCCACGCCCACAATCAGGTTCGCGCCGGTGTACTGCTGCGCCACGTAGCGCACCAGGTCGGCGCGGCCGAAGCGCTCGATGTTGGCGCGGCTGCCGATCACGGGCTGGCCCACGGCGTGCAGGCCGTAGCAAGCGCGGTCGAACAGCTTGTAGCCGGTGGACAGCGGGTCGTCGTCGTCTTCGGCAAACTCTTGCAGCAGCACCTGGCGCTCGCGCTCTAGTTCGGCCGCGGGAAAGGTCGAGGCCAGCACGATGTCGCCCAGCATGCGCACGAAGTCGCCAGCGTGCGCTGCCAGGCCGCGCATCTGGTAGGCGGTGTGGTCCTTGTCGGTGTGGGCATTGACCTCGGCACCCAGGCGCTCGGCATCCAGGTTGATGCGCCGCACATCGCGCTCGGCCGTGCCCTTGAAGGCCATGTGCTCGATCACATGGCTGATGCCGCTTTGCAGCGCCGATTCGTGGGCGCTGCCGGTGCGCACGAAGACGCTGACGGCGGCGGTGTGCAGGTGTGGCATCGGCAGCGCGATGACGCGCACGCCGTTGGGCAATTGGGTCAGGAGGGTGTCGTTGGAGATCATGCCGCGATCCTAGGGCCTGGCTTGCATGGTCGGGTTCTCGGGCGGGTCACGGCCACAATCGATGGCTCCTCGCGCTCACGACACAACACCCCCCCAAGCCGCTGCGCCCATGTTCACCCTGATCCGCCTCACCGTGCAGCGTGCGCGCCAGGAGCGCTTGCTGCAGGCCGCCGGCAGCCTGACCTTCACGACCCTGCTGGCCCTGGTGCCCTTGGTGGCGGTGAGCTTTGCCCTGTTCGCGCGCTTTCCCATCTTTGGCCGCTTCGAGGCCGCGCTCGAAGAGCACCTGTTGAAGAGCCTGCTGCCGGCCGACATCGCACGCACGGTGTTGAGCTACCTGCACCAGTTTGCGGCCAATGCGGGCGAGCTGACCTGGGTCGGTGCCTTGTTTCTGCTGGCCACGGCCCTGGCGCTGTTGCTGACGGTGGAGAGCGCCTTCAACCGCATCTGGAACGTCAAGCGCAGCCGCCCCTTGCTCAAACGCGTCGGCCTGTTCGGGCTGCTGCTGGTGGTGGGGCCGCCGGCACTCGGCGCCAGCCTGTGGGCCACCTCGGCATTGCTGGCGGCGTCGATCGGCTGGATCGGGCCGCTGCCGCCCTCGGCCCGTTTTGTTCTCAACCTGGGGCCGCTGGCCATCGCTTGGTTCGGCCTGAGCGGCCTGTTTTACTTTCTGCCCAACACCAAGGTGCGGCGACGCGACGCGCTGGTGGGCGGCCTGCTGGCCAGCGTTGCGCTAGAACTGGGCAAGCGTGGCTTTGCCGCCTACCTGTTCAAGATCCCCACGTACAAGGCCGTCTATGGCGCCTTCGCCGTGTTCCCCGTGTTCCTGCTGTGGCTCTACTTTTCCTGGCTGGTGACGCTGGCCGCCGCGTTGCTCGCCGCCAATCTGGCTCGCAGCGGCGCATCCCGGCCGTCAATCCGGCGTTAGGCTCGACTTCTCTGCCCGCCACCACGTTCGCACGCCATGAACATCGCGCTGATTGCCCACGACCGCATGAAGACGATCATCGCCGCGATTGCGCACGAGTTCTCGGCCACCTTGCGTCAGCACACCCTGATGGCCACCGGCACCACCGGCGCCCGGCTGCGCGATGAGGTCGGCCTGACTGTGGAATGGCTGCTCAGTGGGCCGCTTGGGGGTGACCTGCAAATCGGCGCACGCTTGTCGACCGGCCTGGTCGACATGGTGATCTTTCTGCGCGACCCGATGACGCCGCAGCCGCACGAGCCCGACATCAATGCCCTGGTGCGCGCCTGCGATGTGCACGACGTGCCCTGCGCCACCAACCCGGCCAGCGCGCGCATCTTGTTGAGCAGCCTGGCGGCGTAGCGCACCCGTTCGGGCCGAGCTTGTCCTTCGACAGGCTCAGTGCGAACGGGAGGACAAGTCGTCACGGGATTGCAAAAAGGTCAAAAAAAGTGAATCAGGCGGCCGTATTCAGTTCGCCGCGAGCAGGGCTTGCGCCGCCTCAGTCATCGCCGCCGCGCCGCCATCCCGCAGGCTCAGCGCCTGGGCCGTTTCAATGCCGGCGTAATTGCGTCCGATGGACTTCAGGTACAGCGGGTCGTAGTGTTCGTGCATCAATGCGCCGAACACGTCGGCCCAGCGGCCTGCGCGTGCCAGGGCTTGCCAGGCGGCGACGGTGTCGCGGCCGCGCAGTTCGACGAGGGAGTCGAGGTGCCCGCAGAAGCGCTCGAGCTGGTCGGCGAAGAAGCCGTATTCCTCCACCAGCAACTGCACGCGCGCGTCGTCGGGCATGGTCAGCATCACCACGTGGCCGTCGCTGCGCATTCGTTCGAGCAGGGCGGTGGGCACTTGCAGGCGGCCGATTTTGCGGCTCTCGCTTTCCACGTACACCGGCCGGGCCGGGTCGAAGCCTCGCAGCAGGTGCCAAAGCTGGGTATCGAAGGCCTTTTGCGTCGGTTGCTGCTCCACTGGCAGGCCGCCCAGCACCGAACCGCGGTGCTTGGCCAGGGCTTCCAGGTCAAGCACTTGGGCGCCGGCCTCGGCCAGGGCTTGCAGCAGGCGCGTCTTGCCGCTGCCGGTGCGCCCGGCGATGACCACATAGTTGAAGCGCAGGGCCAGCGCGCCCAGCTCTTCGCGCACTTGCTCGCGAAACGCCTTGTAGCCGCCCTGCACGAGGGTGGTGCGGAAGCCGATCTGGTCGAGGAACCAGGCCAGGGTGCCGCTGCGCTTGCCGCCACGCCAGCAATACACGAGGGGCTGCCAATCGCGCGGCTTGTCCTGCACATGGGCTTGCAGCAGCTCGCCGATGCGGCTGGCCACCATGGCGGCGCCGATCTTGCGGGCATCGAAGGCCGAGACCTGGACGTACTCGGTGCCAACTTCGCGACGCTCGTCGTTGTCGAGCACCGGCCAGTTGACGGCGCCGGGCAGGTGGTCCTCAGCGAACTCGGCGGGCGAGCGGGCGTCGATGACGCTGTGAAAGCTCGCCAGGCGCTGCGTTGCTTCGGCCGCGCTGATGGTCAGCAGGCTCATCGGGAAAGCTTCATGCTGCGCGCTGCGCTAGGGCGCTTGGGACGGCCCGGCGCGCTCATCGCGCGGCGTCGGGCGCCATGGCGTCGAGCAGTTCGCTCTCGATGGCGATCTGGGCGCGGTTGTGTTGCAGCTCGGGCCCATCGATCAAGAAGGTGTCTTCGACGCGCTCGCCCAGGGTGCTGATCTTGGCCAACTGCAGGTTGATGCGATGCCGCGCCAGCACGCGCGCGATGCTGTAGAGCAGGCCCGAGCGGTCACTGGCACTGACGCTGAGCAGCCAGCGCTGCGCGCGCTCGTCGGGCCGCAGCGAGACGCGCGGCGTGATCGGAAAGCTCTTCACGCGGCGCGAGACCCGGCCGCGCCGCGGCTCGGGCAGCGCGCCGGTGGCGGTCAGGGCCTGCGTGAGTTGCGTTTCCACCAGCGAGATCAGGTCGCGGTAACCGGCCGGGTCGTTGGCGTCGATGTTCGGGTGCACCAGTTGAAAGGTGTCGAGCGCGAAGCGGGCGCGTGTGGTGTGGACCTTGGCGTCGAGCACGGAAAAACCCGCGCCGTCGAAGTAGCCGCAGATGCGCGCGAACAGGTCGGCGATGTCGGGCGCATACACCAGCACTTGCAGGCCTTCGCCCACAGTCGAGGCGCGCGCGCTGACGATGGGCACGTCGGTCTTGACGTGGCGCCACAGCATGCGTGCATGCCAGGCCAGGTCGGTGGCTTCATGGCGCACGAAGTAGCTCACTTCCAGCGTGTCCCACAGCGGCTTCTCGGTGCCCGGTAATTGGGAGGCCAGGGCCAGCAGGGCGCGCGCTTCGGCCTTGTGCGCCTCGAGCTCGGCGTCGAGATTCGGCTTGGTACCACCGAGCGAGCGCAGCGTCAGGCGGAACAGGTCTTCCAGCAGCTTGCCCTTCCAGGCGTTCCAGACCTTGGGGCTGGTGCCGCGGATGTCGGCCACCGTCAGCAGGTAAAGCGCGGTCAGGGTGCGCTCGTCGCCGACCTTGGCCGCAAAGGCACTGATGACGTCGGCATCGGACAGG
>JANNGJ010000095.1:0-8941 GCA_031403815.1 Burkholderiales bacterium
TAAGTTCGAAAGACCATGGTTTGTTCGAATCGTTCTCATCCCCACACTCTCTGGCGTTCCATTGCTAAAGCAGACCCCATCATGTTTTATGTCCTCAGCTGGTTTGTCGTCGTCGCGCTTCTGGCGCTCTGGTCCCTGGCCGCCTGGGCGCTGAATGCCGTTGCGGTCTGGACGGTTTCGAACGCGGGCGCGCTCTCCGGGGCTGCGTCGGGCGCCAGCACCATGGCCCTCCCTGACTGGCTGGCCCCCTGGATGCCGCCGGAAGTCGCGCAGTGGGCAAGTCAAGCGATGGGAGGCCTTGCGCCCTTCATCGACAACGTGCTGCAGGCCGCACCCGCACTGGCGGGTGGCTTGACGGTGGCGACCTGGGTGATCTGGGGCATCGGCAGCGTGCTGCTCTTGCTGCTGGGTGCGGGGCTGCACCTGGTCATCGCGCTCATGCGCCGCCGAGGAGGCAGCGGAACCGGCCCGAGCGCCGGCTCCTCGCTGGCGGCTGGCTGAGCGCCGCCCTCATCGTCATCTCCATAGAGCGCCCCGTTACCCCGTCGCCAAAGTCACCATGGACACCAGCACGCTCCTCTTCGCCATCCTGACGGTTTGTCTGGTCGGTGTCACCTTCCACGCCTGGCGCTTGGGCCACGAGATACGCGACGTCGTGCTGCTCGGTGTTTTTAGCGGCCTGAAGTGAGCCCTGCGCTGGTGTTCATCGGCTGCAAGATTTTTCTGTTGGGCATCATCGGCAAGATTCCGACCGTGATCTCGTTGACCATGACCTTCGGCCTCATCGGCGGCGTTGTGCTGGTGTCGCTGTGGAAGACGCGCGGGCAGCCCGCTGTCGCCGTGTCCGCATGACGCCACCGATCGTGCAGCGGCTTCGCGACGCAGCCGCTGCCATCCAGGACGAGCGGGTGTCGATGCGGGCCATGGCGCGAGCCCACGGCCCCGAGGCCCACGGGACCTTGCTCCTGCTTCTGGCCATGCCCTGCTTGCTGCCGGTACCTGGCGTGGGCACGGTGCTCGGGCTGGGCATGGCGGCGCTGGCAGTCGCCACGTGGCGGGGTCACTGCGCGCCATGCCAGGGCCCGTCTGAGCCATCTCGCCATCTCCGGCCGACGGTCGGCGACGGCGCTCGCCGTCGGGCTGATGGCCGCCATCGTCGTGATGCCGATCCCCTTCGGCAACGTGCTGCCGGCCCTGGCGCTGATGCTCATCGGCCTGGGCGTGGTGTTTCGCGATGGGGTTGCAGTGATACTGGGGCTGCTGATGTCGGGTGTGGCATTGGTTGCCACGACCGGCCTGTTGCTGATGGCCTGGATCTGGGGCAGCGAGTGGATCCTGGGCTGGGTTTGAGGTTGAATGGGACTGATCGATGATTTACGCGACCCTCAAGACTGTTCATGTGCTGTCCATCATCGTGTGGATCGGCGGCATGCTGTTTGCGCACTTCTTCCTGCGACCGGCGGCTGCTCAGCTGGAGGTCCAGGCGCGGCTGCGGCTGATGCACGACGTGCTCGGGCGCTTCTTCCAAGCCGTGCTGGTGGCCTCGCTGCTGACTCTGGCCAGCGGCGTGTGGATGCTGGGCCGTGTGGCCAAGCGGGCGGTGCAGTCGGGGGGCAACTTCGAGATGCCGCTGGCCTGGACCGTCATGGCGGTGCTGGGCGTCGCCATGGTGGCGATCTTCATGCACATCCGCTTCGCGCTCTACAAGCGGCTCGCCCGATCCGTGGCGGCGTCCGAGTGGGCCGCCGGCGGCGCGGCCCTGGCGCAGATTCGCACATGGGTCTCGATCAACCTCGGCCTGGGTGTCTTGGTGCTGCTCGTGACGCTGATGCGCTGGACAACTTGAGTCCGCACCCTGCAGACCACTTTCCTGTGCCGTAGACGGCCCCGATTTCACGTCAGCGAGCGCGCATGCGCCTTGGTCTCACGGAAGCTGCAGCCGTTGGGGTCGCGCTTCGGCACAGGAATGACCGGTGGTCTGTTGGACCGCCGGCTGCTTTGGGCCGTACGCAGCCAATCGTGTCGATGCGACCGAGCGCGAAGTGCGGTCGGGCCTAGGCCTTGTCGAGCAGGCCCATCTCGGCGCTGGTCATCAGGGCTTCGATGTCGACCAGGATCAGCATGCGGTCCTTGTCGTCGCCCGGCACGTTGGCGATGCCGGTGATGTAGCTGGTGTCGACATTGCCGGATGAAAGTTCGGGGGCCGGTTTGACACGTTCGGGGGCCAGTTGCAGCACGTCGGACACCGAGTCGACCACCGCGCCGACCACACGGCCTCGCACGTTGAGCACGATGACCACGGTGAAACTGTCGTACTCGACACGCTCGCAACCGAGCTTGATGCGCAGGTCGACGATGGGCACGATGGTGCCGCGCAGATTGACCACGCCCTTGATGAAGGCGGGGGCGTTGGCAATCCGGGTCGGCGACTCGTAGCTGCGGATTTCTTGCACCCGCAGGATGTCGATGCCGTACTCCTCGCCGCCCAGGCGGAAGGTCAGGAACTCCCCGCCTGTGGCGGTGAGTTGCTAGGCGGCTTGCACCGCGCGGTTGGCTTCGTGCCGTGCCACCTGAGCCGTGTCTTTGATCATGTCCATGGGAGCCTCGTCGGGGGTGGTGGGTTGTTGCAGGGCTTCATCGTCCGTCGGCGGGAAAACTCAAGCGCTTCTTGTCAGTGGCGTGAGCGCCGCACCAGGGCGGCGGTGTCGAGGATCAGGGCGACGCGGCCGTCGCCCATGATGGTGGCGCCCGAGACATCGGGCACGCGGCGATAGTTGGCTTCGAGGTTCTTCACCACCACCTGCTGCTGGCCGAGCAATTCGTCCACCAGCAGGGCGACGCGGCCGCCTTCGGCTTCAACCACGACCATGATGTTGTTGCGCGCGTGCGCCGAGCCGATGCGTGGCACCTCGAAGACGCGCTCGAGGTCAAGCACCGGCATGTACTCGTCGCGCACTTGGACCACGCGGCCGTCGCCGCCCATCGACTTGATGGTGTCGGCCCGGACCTGAAAGGACTCGATCACCGAGCCCAGCGGCAGGATGTAGCACTCGCTGCCGACGCCCACGCTCATGCCGTCCATGATGGCCAGGGTCAGCGGCAGGCGCACCTTGACGCTCATGCCGTAGCCCTCGGCGGAGTCGATGTCCACCGTGCCGCCGAGGGCGGTGATGTTCTTTTTGACCACGTCCATGCCGACACCGCGGCCGGACACGTCGGTCACGACTTCGGCGGTGGAGAAGCCGGGCGCAAAGATCAGGCTCCAGACCTCGCCGTCCGTCATGCTGTCGGGCGCGTCGATGCCTTTCTCGCGCGCCTTGCGCAGCAGGGTGGCGCGGTTCAGGCCTTTGCCGTCGTCGCGCACTTCGATCACGATGCTGCCGCCCTGGTGGCTGGCCGCCAGGGTGATGGTGCCGTGCTCGGGCTTGCCCCTGGCCAGGCGCTCGGCCGGCAGCTCGATGCCGTGGTCGCAGCTGTTGCGCACCAGGTGGGTGAGTGGGTCGGTGATCTTCTCGACCATGCCCTTGTCGAGCTCGGTGGCTTCGCCGACCTGCACCAGCTCGACCTTCTTCTCCAGCTTGGCCGCCAAGTCGCGAAGCATGCGCGGGAAGCGGCTGAAGACCAGCGACATCGGAATCATGCGGATCGACATCACCGCTTCCTGCAGGTCGCGCGTGTTGCGTTCGAGGTCGGTCAGGCCGGCCGCCATCTGCTGGCTCAGGCTGCCGTCGGCGCTCTTGCTGTTCTGCGCCAGCATGGCCTGGGTGATGACCAGTTCGCCGACCAGGTTGATCAATTGGTCGACCTTGTCGATCGAGACCCGCAGCGTGGTGTCGCCGGCGGCGGGTAGGGCCTTGTTCTCGGGCTTGGCAGCGGCGCGCGGTGCGTCGGGCTTGGCGCCCGGCGCGGTGGCCCGTGCAGCGGCGGGCGCCGGCGCGGCGGTGCTGCTGCTGTCGCTGCTGCTCGACGGTGCACCGGGCGCGTCATCGAAGAAACCGAAGCCCGGGTTCGCGTCGGCCGCTGCGTCTGCTACGGGTGCGCCCGGCGCGCCGGTATGGAAGCCATAGCCGGCGGTCAGCGCGGTCAGCTTGACGTGCTCGCGTGCAACGTGGAAGGTGAACAGGTCCAGCAAGTCACTGTCGCTGCTGCTGGTGACAAGCTTGAAGCGGCGCACGCCGTCGGCGTCGCGCCCCGCGTCGAGCGGCTCGATGCTGCCGAGGTCGGGGATTTCGCTGAACAACTCGATCAGGCTGTTGGCCTGCCCGGGCTTGTCCAGGGGCCCGACCGTGAGCTCGAGCAGGCGCATGACCGACTTGGCCGCGGGGCTGGCCGCCGGGCTCGCAGCCGCGGCGGCCGCGGCAGGCGCGGGTGCGGGCGTGGCCACCGGAGCCGTCTGGCCATCGACAAAGGCCTTGATCTGAACCAGCAGGTGGGCGGTGGCGATGCTCTGGCCTTCGCCGCCAGCCTGGTGCCGCGCCAGTTGCGCCTTGAGGGCGTCGCCGGACGCGAGCAGCACATCGACCATGCCGGCGCTCGGTGCCAGTTCGTGGCGACGCAGCTTGTCGAGCAAGGTCTCCATCTGGTGCGTCAGCGCCGCCACGTCGGCAAAGCCGAAGGTGGCGGCACCGCCCTTGACAGAGTGGGCGCAACGGAAGATGGCATTCAACTCTTCGTCGTCGGCGGCGGCCAGGTCGATCGACAGCAGCATCTGCTCCATCGTGGCCAGGTTCTCGCCAGCCTCTTCGAAGAAGACCAGGTAGAACTGGCTCAGGTCGATGCCGGCATCGGCACTCGCGCTGCCTGGCGTGGTGGTGCTCATGGTCGGGTGTCCTTGCCGCTGCGTCAGCGAATGACCTTGCCAATGACTTCGATCAGCTTGGCCGGGTCGAAGGGCTTGACCAGCCAGCCGGTGGCGCCTGCGGCGCGCCCGGCCTGCTTCATCTGGTCGCTCGACTCGGTGGTCAGGATCAGGATCGGCGTGGTCTTGAACTTGGGGTTCTCGCGCAGCTTCTTGGTCAGGCCGATGCCGTCCAGGCGCGGCATGTTCTGGTCGGTCAGCACCAGGTTGAAGTCGCGGCTGTTGGCCTTCTCGAAGGCGTCTTGGCCATCGACCGCCTCGACCACGTTGAAGCCGGCGTTCTTCAAGGTGAAGGACACCATCTGGCGCATCGAGGCCGAGTCGTCAACGGCAAGGATCGAGTACATGTTTGCTCCTAGAAAAGTTCGACGAAGCCGGTGTCAACTTCAGATTGGGTGACTGGGTTGGGACGCAGCGGCGCGGGCTCGAGCAGCCCGTCGTCGTCATCCGAGAAGGCGTCCCGCGCCAACACGCTGGCGCAGTGGCGCACGCGTTGGCTGGTGTGGGCAATCAATTGCGTCGACATGTCCTGGAACTGCAGGGCCTTGGCCGTGCTGGCAAGGTGCTTGACTGCCCGCTCGATGGCCGCGCTGTTGGCCGGCTTGACGACTTGCAGGCTTTGGAGCTGCTGGGTGACGCCCAGGAAGCCTTCAATCAGCGTTTCGCAGGCATCCGTGAGCAGGTCCTGCAGACGTTCGAGATCATTGGTCACCGCCATCAGGTGGTCCTGCAGTTCCACGTCGCGAACCGGGCTGACTGTGTCGCCGGCACGGGCTGAGCTTGCTTCGAAGGCCGTCATGAAGGAGGTCGGTGAAGGTGTGAGCCGCGGAGGCCCAGACCGAAGATCAGCCCAGGCTTGTGCGGGCAGGCGCAAAGTCTTGCTGTCATTCTCGGCAGGCGTGCGCGCTTCATTGAGTCGATCACCGGGCTAAAGTCGGTGCAATTGCCCGCTTTGTGCCCCGACCTGCCCATGCCGCCCTCGCCCCGCCAACGCAGCCTGCGTGTGCTGCACCTCGAAGACTCGGAAGTCGATCACATCCTGGCGCTGGCTCACCTGACGGCCGACGGCCGCGCCGTGCAGACCCTGCGCGTCGAGACCGAGGCCGGCTTCGTGGCGGCGCTGGACGAAGACTGGGACGCCATCCTGTCGGACTACAACCTGCCCGGCTTCTCGGGTCTGGCGGCGCTGGAGATCCTCAAGGCCAGCGGCCGGCTCTTGCCCTTCATCATCGTGTCAGGCGAGATCGGCGAGGAGACCGCGGTGCAGGCGATGCGCAATGGCGCCAATGACTACCTGCTCAAGAGCAACCTGGCGCGCCTGTCGCCCGCGCTGGACCTGGCCATCGAAGCCAATGAGACCCGCCGCGCCCGCGTGGCCGCCGACCGCGAACTGGCCGCCTCACGGCAGCAACTGTCAGAGCTGGCCCAGCACCTGCAAACCAGCGTCGAGCGCGAGCGCGCAGCGATTGCGCGTGAGCTGCACGACGACGTGGGCGGGGCGTTGACCGCGCTTAACTTCGATTTGGCCTGGATTGCACGGCATGCCCAGGCGCCGGCCCTGCAGTTGCGGGTGCAATCGGCCATCGAGATGACGGCCAATGCCATTGAGGCCAGCCAGCGCGTGATGCACAACCTGCGCCCGGCCATCCTGGAGCAGGGCCTGGTGGCGGCCTTGCAGTGGATGGCACAGCGCTTCGAGAAGCGCACCGGCATCGTGTGCGTCTTTCGCACCTCGGATGAGCACCTCGATTTGCCCGCGGGCGTGCCGCTGGTGGCCTACCGCACGGTGCAGGAGGCGCTGACCAACGTGAGCAAGCACGCGCAGGCCAGCAAGGTGGCGATCGATGTCTCGCTGGCCGGCGGGGTGCTGTCGATCGAGGTCAGCGACAACGGCTGCGGCCTGAAGGCCGATGACCTGGGCAAGGCCAAGAGCTTCGGCCTGCGCGGCCTGCGCGAGCGCGCCGAGACGGTGGGCGGCTGGGTTGACCTGTCGGGCGACGCGGGCGGCACGACCTTGATCGTGTCGGTGCCGATTGCCGCGCACGCGCTCGATTCGGCCTTCAGTGATACTGGCTTCGACCGGGGCGCCCACGACCCTTCGGCCTGGGACGAACAATGATCGAAGTGATTTTGTGCGACGACCATGCGCTGATCCGGCGCGGCATTCGCAACACGCTGGCCGAGGCGGTCGACATTCGCGTCGTTGGCGAGGCCGGTGAGTATGGCGAGTTGCGCAGCCTGATGCGCGCCACGCGCTGCGATGTGCTGGTGCTCGACATCAACATGCCGGGGCGCAGCGGCCTGGACGTGTTGCAGGTGCTGAAGGACGAGGGCAACCCGGTCAAGGTGCTGGTGGTCAGCATGTACCCGGAAGACCAGTATGCGATCCGCGCCCTGCGCGGCGGCGCCTACGGCTATGTCAACAAGGCGGGTGACCCGCAAATCATCGTGCAAGCCGTGCGCACGGTGGCCCAGGGTCGCAAGTACGTCACGCCCGAGATTGCGCAGATGCTGGTCGAGAGCCTGACCTCGCCCACCCCCGGACAGGCCCACGACAGCCTGTCGGACCGCGAGCTGCAGACCTTGACGATGATTGCCTCGGGCAAGCGCTTGTCCGACATCGCCACCGAGTTGAGCCTGTCGCCCAAGACCGTGTCGGTCTATCGCGCCCGCGTGTTGCAGAAGCTCGGCCTGGCGAACAATTCCGAGCTGACGGTGTATGCGATCCGCAATGGGCTGGTCGGCGAGTAGCTGACGGCAGACGCGCTACAGCGTTGCCCGCCGCCGCACGCAGTCGAGGTAGGCATGCCCGTCTGGCGGTACGCCAGAGCGTTGCGAGGTCCAGATCATGTCGCCCAGGCACTCCATCACCTGGTGCTGGGCCGCGTGCGCCGAGCCGAGGCGGGCGGCCAACAGATCGAAGGCCTGCTTGATCCCGCGCGGCTGATCGATCGCTACCTGTTCCGTGATCGTCAGGTGCATGGAGAGGTGCAGGAACGGATTGCTGCGGCCGTCCTCCACGCTGTAGCTGGCCGCCAGCGCGGCGGCCGTGTCACTCAACTCGGCGTGGTACTCGGGGTGTTCCGCCACCCACTGCGCGGCCAGGGTCTCCATCGGCGTCAAGGGCAGGGCCTGGCGCTGCTTGCTGTGCGTTTCGCAGAAGAAGCGGCGCACGTCGTGCTGGGAGGGGGCGAACATGGTCCGACAATTGTGCGGTGTTCCCACAAGGCCCCCGATGCTGATCGACGACCCCTGGTTCTATGCCGTGGCTGTGCCAGCGGTGTTGTTGATGGGGCTGGCCAAGAGCGGCTTCCTGATCGGCTTCGGCTCGCTGGCCACGCCGCTGCTGGCCCTGGCGATGCCGGTGCCCCAGGCGGCGGCCATCATGCTGCCGCTGTTGTTGGTGATGGATGTGACCGGCATCCGGCAGCTCTGGCGCGAGCGCGACCGGGCCTTGCTGCGCCTGCTCCTGCCGGCCGGCTTGCTCGGCACCCTGGTCGGCACCCTGCTGTTCGGGGTCTTGTCCAGCAAGACCGTGGCAGCGGTGGTCGGCGGCCTCACGCTGCTCTTTCTGGCCCAGCGCCTGCTGTTCCCTCCGCGCCGCGATGCGCCGCCGCCCCCCAAGGCGGTGGGCTTCCTGCTCGGCATCGCCGGTGGCTTCACCAGTTTCGTGGCCCATGCCGGCAGCCCGCCTTTGGCGGCCTACGTATTGCCGCTGCGCATGGAGCCGCTGCGCTACACCGCCACGATGGCCGTTCTGTTCGGCGTGCTGAACCTGTCGAAGTGGATTCCTTACGCCGGTCTGGGCTTGTTCGACGCCCAGATCCTGCTGACGTCGCTGGTGCTGGTGCCGCTGGCGCCGCTCGGCGTCTGGCTCGGCATCTGGGCCACCCGGCGCATCGCCGCCGACTGGTTCTACCGCGTCGCCTACACGGGGATGTTCCTCACCGGCGTGAAACTGCTTTGGGACGGGTTGCGCTGAGCAGCTGCCTGCTGTTGGGCTGCTCTCGGCCCATTGCGGACCTTGGTGACGGTTCGTTGTTGCGTGTTGACGTGCGTGCGAGCAAGGCGCCGGGCGCGGCC
>JANNGJ010000096.1:0-1866 GCA_031403815.1 Burkholderiales bacterium
CGGCCCCGAGCGCGGCGTGGTGTTCCAGAACCACTCCCTGCTGCCCTGGCTGACCTGCTTCGACAACGTGCTGCTGGCGGTCGAATCGGTGTTCGGCGGGCGCGAACTCAAGCGCAAGCTGATGCAGCGCACCGATGACGCGCTGCAGATGGTCGGCATGGGTCACGCGATGGACAAGCGCCCGCATGAGATCTCGGGTGGCATGAAGCAGCGCGTGGGCATTGCGCGGGCGCTGGCGATGGAGCCCAAGGTCTTGCTGCTGGATGAGCCTTTCGGGGCGCTGGATGCGCTGACGCGCGCCCGGCTGCAGGACGAGCTGCTCAAGATCGTTGCGCGCACCAAGAGCACGGTGGTGATGGTGACGCACGATGTGGACGAAGCGGTGCTGCTGTCCGACCGCATCGTGATGATGACCAACGGGCCGGCGGCCACCATCGGAGAGATCCTGCCGGTGACGCTGCCGCGCCCGCGCGACCGCGTGGCCCTGGCCGAAGACGCCGACTACGTGCACTGCCGCAAGGAGGTGCTCGACTTCCTGTACCGGCGCCACGGGCATGTGGAACCGGCGATGGTCGCCTGACAACCGGGACGCATGCAATGAAGAAGATGAAGTTGGTTGTCATCGGCAATGGCATGGCCGGCATCCGCGCCGTGGAAGAGCTGCTGAAGATCGCACCCGAGCTCTACGACATCACCGTGTTCGGCGCCGAGCCGCACCCGAACTACAACCGCATCCTGCTGTCTCCAGTGCTGGCCGGCGAACAGACGATCGACGAGATCGTGCTCAATCCGCTGGCCTGGTACGCCGAGCACGGCATCACCCTGCACACCGGCAAGACGGTGGTCGAGATCGACCGGCGCCACCGCGTCGTGAAGGCGGGAGACGGCACGGGTGTTGAAACGACGGCCGACTACGACCGCCTGCTGATCGCCACCGGCTCCACGCCCTTCATCCTGCCGGTGCCGGGCAAGGACCTCGACGGCGTGATCAGCTACCGCGACATCGCCGACACCCAGGCCATGATCGACGCGGCGACGAAGTACCGGCATGCGGTGGTCATCGGCGGCGGCCTGCTCGGTCTGGAAGCCGCCAACGGCCTGATGCTGCGCGGCATGCAGGTCACCGTCGTGCACATCATGCCCTGGCTGATGGAGCGCCAGCTCGACGACGCAGCCGGCAAGCTGCTGCAGAAGTCGCTCGAAGACCGCGGCCTGAAGTTCCTGATCGGGGCGCAGACCGAGGCGCTGATCAGCGACAAGGCGGGGCGTGTGATGGCCGTCAAGTTCAAGGACGGCAAGGAGATTCCCGCCGACCTGGTCGTCATGGCCGCCGGCATCCGCCCGAACACCGCCCTGGCCGAGAGCGCGGGCCTGCACTGCAGTCGCGGCATCGTCGTCAACGACACCTTGCAAACCATCACCGACCCGCGCATCTACGCCGTCGGCGAGTGCGCCGCGCACCGCGGCATCGCCTACGGCCTGGTGGCCCCCCTGTTCGAGCAGGGCAAGGTCTGCGCCACGCACCTGGCCGAGTTCGGCATCGGGCGCTACAGCGGCAGCCAGACCAGCACCAAGCTCAAGGTCACCGGCATCGACCTGTTCTCGGCCGGCAACTTCAGCGGCGGGCCGGACTGCGAAGAGATCGTGATGAGCGACCCCTACGGCGGTGTCTACAAGAAGCTGGTGATCCAGGACGACAACGTTCGCGGTCGCTCCTGGGATGCAAGACTCTGCGCATTCCGACCCCTCTTCTTGGTCGTCCCGGGGCTGGAACACGGGCAGACGCGCGCCCTCGAAGGGCGAGGCGAGCGATCACGCTCCCGAGCGAGCGCATCCAGCAACGGCGAAAGGGAGGTGCCTGGCTCG
>JANNGJ010000097.1:0-10843 GCA_031403815.1 Burkholderiales bacterium
TGCCGACGTGATCATCATGCTGCGCCTGCAAAACGAACGCATGAGCGGCGCGATGCTGCCCAGCGCCGGCGAGTTCTTCAAGCACTTTGGCCTGACACCCGACAGGCTGGCCCTGGCCCAGCCCGACGCCATCGTGATGCACCCGGGCCCCATCAATCGCGGCGTCGAGATCGACTCGGCGGTCGCGGACGGCAAGCAAAGCGTGATCCTGCCGCAGGTGACCTACGGCATTGCGGTGCGCATGGCGGTGATGAGCACGATTGCGGGGAATGAGGCATGAGCCGCCGGGCCGCTCCCAAGGCGAATACCGCAGTGCGAAGCACGGAGGTTGCCTGATGAGCGCCGTCGGGCCGTTCCCAAGTCGCTCGCTCCCCGAGGGCCACGAAGGGGCCACTTCGTGGCCCCGGGGGACCGCGCGCAGCGCCAAGGGGGCTCCATGAAATTGCTCATCAAAGGTGGCCGCCTGATCGATCCCGCCAGCGGTCTGGACCGCATCGGCGACCTGGCGATTGCAGGCGACCGTGTGATCGCGCTGGGAGACGTCAACCGCGACTTCACGCCCGAGCGCACGCTCGATGCGAGCGGCCTGGTCGTCGCGCCCGGCCTGGTCGATCTGGCGGCACGCCTGCGCGAGCCCGGCCATGAGCATGAGGGCATGTTGGAAAGCGAACTCGCGGCCGCCGCGGCCGGCGGCGTGACCAGCCTGGTCTGCCTGCCCGACACCGACCCGCCGCTCGACGAGCCGGGCTTGGTCGAGATGCTGAAGTTCCGCGCGCGCAAGCTTTCGCGCTGCCGCCTCTTTCCGCTCGGCGCGCTCACGCGCGGCCTGGCCGGCGAAACCTTGACCGAGATGGCCGAGCTGACGGAGGCCGGCTGCGTCGGCTTCTCGCAGGCCGAGGTGGCCATCGTCAACACCCTGACCCTGCAGCGCGCCTTGCTCTATGCCGCGACCTATGGCTACACAGTGTGGCTGCGGCCGCAGGATGCCTGGCTCGGTGGCGGCGTGGCGGCCAGCGGCGCGGTCGCGACGCGCCTGGGCCTGTCGGGTGTGCCGGTGGCGGCCGAGACGATTGCCCTGAACACGATTTTCGAGCTGGTGCGTGCCACTGGCGCGCGCGTTCACCTGTGCCGCCTGTCGAGCGCGGCGGGTGTCGAATTGCTGCGTCGGGCCAAGGCCGAGGGCCTGCCGGTGACGGGCGATGTCAGCATCAACTCGCTGCACCTCACCGATATCGATGTCGGCTTTTTTAATGCCGCGATGCGCGTCACCCCGCCGCTGCGCCAGCAACGCGACCGCGACGCCCTGCAGGCAGCGCTGGCCGACGGCACTATTGACGCCCTGGTGTCGGACCACACACCGGTCAGCAGCGACGAAAAGACCCTGCCCTTTGGCGAGGCTACGCCCGGCGCGACTGGGCTGGAGTTGCTGCTCGGTCTGGCCTTGCACTGGGGCGAGCAGCGCAAGCTCAGCCTGGTGCAGACCCTGGCGCGCATCACCAGCGACCCGGTGCGTGTGCTCGGCGCCGCGCTCGGTTCGCTGGGCAGCAGCGCCGGCCGCCTGGTCGAAGGGGGCGTCGCGGATGTCTGCGTCTTCGACCCGGCCGTGCGCTGGGCCGTGCGCGCCGACGCCCTGGTCAGCCAGGGCAAGCACACGCCCTTCGCGTTCGAGACCAGCGGCTTCGAGCTGGCCGGGCAGGTGCAGACCACCTTGGTGGCGGGCATAGTGGCTTACGAACGCAAGCCCGCGTGAGTTGGGTCGGGTTGGCGGGCGCGCCGCGATGAGTCGCGCTCTGGTCGCGGTCTGGCGCCTCTTGCTCATCTGCTTGCACCTGGTGCACGGCGTCCTGGTGATCCGGCTGCGCTTTGCCCAGCTCGATGCCGCCGGCCGCCATGCCCGCATCCGCGGGTGGTCGGCCACCCTGCTGCGCCGCCTCGGCATCGCGCTCACGGTGCAGGGCACGCCACGGCCTGGCGCGACCTTGCTGGTGGCCAATCACGTCTCCTGGCTCGACGTCGCGGCGATCCACGCCGCCGCGCCGCAGGCGCGCTTCGTTTCCAAGTCGGATGTCCGGCGCTGGCCGGTGGTGGGCGGCCTGGTGGCCGGCGCGGGCACCCTGTTCATCGAGCGCGAGAGCCGCCGCGATGCCTTGCGCGTGGTTCATCAGATGGCCGATGCGCTGCGCGCGGGTGACATGGTGGCGGTGTTTCCAGAAGGCACCACCGGGCCTGGCCACGAACTGCTGCCCTTCCACGCCAACCTGTTGCAGGCAGCGATTGCGGCCGAAGCGCCGGTCCAGCCGGTGGCCCTGCGCTTTCATCAACCGGGCCTGGCCTTCAGCCCGGCGGTGGCATTTCTCGGTGAGACGACCCTGGTGCAAAGCATGTGGCGCGTGGCCTGTGCGCAGGGCTTGTGCGTCGAGGTGCAACTGCTCGACCCGGAGCGCACCATCCATGCTGACCGCCGGGCACTGGCCGCCCACTTGCGCGAGCGTATTGGTGAGGCGCTGACCCGATCGGTGTAAGCGCTGCGAGCTGTTGTGCGAGCTGTCGTGCGAGCCGCGAACGCGGGGCGGCCTGCCAACCAGGGTGGCGTGCGAAGCGGGGGCACGCCATCTTTGGTGGTGGATCGGGCCGCTGGGGTGCCCTGCGCAGTGAAGTAAAGGAGGAGGCGAAGCCGGGGGACATGAACGGAGCAGGGCACCGCAGTGGTCCGATCACGCGCCAGTGCAGGCACGCGTGAGCCAGCGCAGCAGCAAGCACAGCACCCAACGACCGCAACGGGCTGCGGCGGCTGCATCAGGCCAAAAGTAGCTGGTCGCGTCGATGCGATTGAACGCGATTCGCTATCAGGCCTTGCGCCCTTGCGCCGCCACCGCTGCCGCCGCCTTGGCCGCCACCTCAGGGTCGCCGAGGTAGTCGCGACGCAATGGACGCAAGGCGTCGTCTAACTCATAGACCAAGGGAATGCCGTTGGGGATGTTGACGCCGACGATGGCGTCGTCGGCGATGCCGTCGAGGTACTTCACCAGCGCGCGGATCGAGTTGCCGTGCGCCGCCACCACGATGCGTTGACCGGCCCGCAACGCGGGCGCCAGGGTGTCGTTCCAGCAAGGCAGCACGCGTGCGACGGTGTCCTTCAGGCACTCCGTCAGCGGCACCTGGCTGGGGTCCAGCTTGGCGTAGCGTGGATCGCTGCGCTCGCTGCGCGGATCACTGGCTTGCAGTGGCGGTGGCGGGATGTCGTAACTGCGGCGCCACAGCAGCACTTGGTCGTCGCCGTGCTTGAGGGCGGTCTCGGCCTTGTTCAGGCCTTGCAGGGCGCCGTAGTGGCGCTCGTTCAGGCGCCAGTCGTTGACGACGGGCAGCCAGGTGCGGTCCATCGTGTCCAGCGCATGCCAGAGGGTCCAGATGGCCCGCTTCATCACCGAGGTGTAGGCGATGTCGAACTCGAAGCCAGCCTCCTTCAACAGCCTGCCGGACTCGCGCGCCTGGGCCACGCCGGTGGCCGTGAGGGGCACGTCAGTCCAGCCGGTGAAACGGTTTTCAAGGTTCCAGGTCGATTCGCCGTGGCGGATCAGCACGAGCTTGGGCATGGGGGTCGGCCGAGCGGAGAGGGCGCAAATTCTATAATTCGCCCCTTGTCTGGCCTTTCGATCGCGCGACGTGACCTCTTTTCTGCTCAACAACTGGCATTTGATCCTGGCGGCCCTGGTGTCCGGGGGCTTTCTGATGTGGCCGGTGATCAAGGGTGGCGTCGGCGGCGCAGCCGCGGTGGGCACGGCCGAGGCGGTGCGCTTGATGAACCGCGAGAAGGCGGTGTTGATCGACATTAGCGAGCCGGCCGAGTTCGCCTCAGGCCATGCCGGTGGCGCGCGCAATGTGCCCTTTGGCCAGCTCGACGCGGCCAACAACAAGGCCCTGCCCAGCAACAAGGCGCTGCCCGTGGTGCTGGTCTGTCCGACGGGCGCGCGCTCCTCACGTGCGGTGGCCCTGCTGAAGAAGGCCGGCTACGAGAACGTGCGTTCGCTGGCCGGCGGCCTGGCCGCCTGGCGCGAGGCCAACCTGCCTGTGGAAAAGTCGGCAGCTTGAGACGCCGGTCACAGGCCGACAGGCCGCAGGGTCATTCTGATCGCCGGACAATTCCGCGGTTGCCTCGTACCCCAGCCACCGCATGACCACCGTCCGCATGTACACCTCGCCGAGTTGCCCGTACTGCCGTCGCGCCAAGGCGCTGTTGCAGCAACGCGGTGTCGCGGCGATTGATGAACTGCGGGTGGATCTGGAGCCCGGCCTGCGCGAGAAAATGCAGGCGCTGACGGGCCGCTACACCGTGCCGCAAATCTTTATCGGCCAGACCCACGTGGGCGGCTGCGACGACCTGGTGGCGCTTGACCAGCGTGGTGGCCTTGTGCCCTTGCTGGCCGCCGCCGCGGCCGCCTGAGCCCCAGGTTCGCTGCGCGATAATCCTGGCCCCAACCCGCAAACGCTGCGGGTTTGTTTCATTGGAACCCCATCACCATGGCCGAGCCGCAAGACACCAACCCCGTTTTCAACATCCAGCGCATGTACCTGAAGGACTTGTCGCTGGAGCAGCCCAACTCGCCCGCCATCCTGCTCGAGCAACAGCAGCCGCAGGTCGACATCAACCTCGGAATCGCGGCCGAGACGGTGGCCGAAGGCGTGTTCGAGGTCTGCGTCACGGCCACGGTAACCACCAAGGTGCAGGACCGCACCTTGTTCCTGATCGAGGCCAAGCAGGCCGGCATCTTCGAGATCCGCAACCTGCCGAGCGACCAGATGCAGGCCATCCTGGGCATCGCTTGCCCGGGCATGGTCTATCCCTACCTGCGCGCCATCGTGTCGGACGTCTGCACGCGCGCCGGCTTCCCACCGGTGCTGCTGTCGGAAGTCAACTTCCAGGCTATGTTCGAAGCCCAGCAGCAGCAACTTGCGGCGCAGCAAGGCAATGGCGCCAGCAGCGACGACGAGCCGTCGCGCATCGTGTTGAACTGACGGCCCCGAGCGCGCTGCGCTTGCGCCTCCCGAGCAGAGGGCGGGCCTGCGATCATCCGTGCCATGAACATCACCCTGCTCGGCGCAGGCGCCTGGGGCACGGCGTTGGCGGTGCAGGCTGCGCCGCGCCATGCGGTGCAGCTGTGGTCGCGCAGCGTGGCGCATGCCCAAGCGCTGCGCGCCACGCGTTGCAACCAGCGCTACCTGCCTGAGGTTGAACTCGAGCCTGGGATCGTCATCGCCGACGATCTGAACTCAGCGCTGGCCCATGCGGCCCAGGGCCTGGTCGTGATTGCCACGCCGATGTCGGGCTTGCGTGCCATGCTGTCAGCGCAGCACGCCGCAGCCCGGGTGCTCTGGCTGTGCAAGGGCTTCGAGGCCGGCAGCGGTGAGTTGGGCCACGAGATGGCCGCTGCTTTGCGCCCGCACGCGCCGGCCGGCGTGTTGTCGGGGCCGAGCTTTGCTGAAGAGGTCGCACGGGGTCAGCCCACTGCGCTGGTGGTCGCCAGCGCAGACAGCGCCCTGTGCGACGTCGCGACCGAGGTCTTCCACACCGATCTACTGCGCATCTACAGCAGCAGCGATGCCATCGGCGTCGAGGTGGGCGGGGCGGTGAAAAACGTGATGGCGATTGCCACCGGTCTGTGCGACGGCCTTGCCGCCCATGGCGCCGGCGGCGCGGGCCAGCCGGGTCTGAATGCTCGGGCGGCCCTGATCACGCGCGGCCTGGCCGAGATGACCCGGCTTGGCGTCGCGCTCGGCGCGCGCGCCGAGACCTTCATGGGCCTGTCGGGCCTGGGCGATCTGGTACTTACGGCCACCGGTGCGCTCTCGCGCAACCGCCGGGTCGGTATGGAATTGGCGGCCGGTTTGCCGCTGGCGCAGGTGCTTACCGCCCTCGGCCACGTTGCCGAAGGCGTGTACAGCGCGCCGATGGTGCTGCGGCGCGCCGAGGCCCTGGGCGTCGACATGCCGATCACGCGCGCGGTGGTCGGCGTACTGGCTGGCCAGATCAGTGCCACTGACGGCGTGCGCGCCCTGATGGCGCGCGGCGCACGCACCGAGCGTTGAGACTGGCGGCGCTGCGGCGGCGTACTCACGCTTTGATGGCGTGCCAAACAGCCCGGGGCCGGGCCGGGACCCGGCAGGTTGGCAGCCCATAAAGACCAGCAAAACAACACAAGAACAATACAAGGCGACCACGACCGCAACGGGCCGCTGACCGACAGCCATCGGCCGTATCAGCCCGCGCCGGCGTAGTCCTGCTGTCGCCAGGCCTCGAACACTGCCACGGCCACCGCATTGCTCAGGTTCAGGCTGCGCTGGCCCGGGCGCATCGGCAGGCGTACGCGCTGCGCTGGTGCAAAGCTGTCGCGCAGGGCCGGTGCGAGCCCCGCGGTTTCACTGCCGAACACCAGCCAGTCGCCCGCCTGCCAGCGCATGTCGGCCAGGCCGCGGGTGGCGTGGGTGGTGAAGGCGAAAAAGCGCGACGCATCGGGCGTCTCGGCCGCGAGGAAGGCGGCCCAGGAGGCATGGCGGCACACGCTGGCGTGCTCGTGGTAGTCGAGGCCGGCGCGTTGCAGCAGCTTGTCGTCCATCGAGAAGCCGAGCGGCTCGATCAGGTGCAGTGCGCAGCCAGTGTTGGCGGCCAACCGGATCACATTGCCGGTGTTGGGCGGGATCTCGGGCTGGACCAACACGATGTTGAACATGGGCAGATTGTCGCAAGCGCTGCACTGCGCAGCGCTCAGTCGCCTGGCGTCGGTGTGCGCGCCAGAACCCAGATCTGAACCTCGGCCGCACCGGCGGCCAGCAGTGTGCGAGCGGCTTCGCTCGCCGTGGCGCCGCTCGTCATCACATCGTCGATCAGCGCGACGCAGTGGCCGCGAAGCCGTGGCGCACGGCTGGCATCGACCCCGAAGGCGCCGCGGATGCGCAGGGCGCGTTGGTCGCGCGGGAGGTCGGCCAAATGGGCGGTGTCGATCAGGCGCCGCAGCAGGGTGGCTTCGCTCGCGATACCCAGCGCTGCACCCACCCGCCGGGCCAGCTCCCAGGCCTGGTTCATGCCGCGCTCAGCCAGGCGCTCGCTCGACAGCGGCACCGGCAACAGCAGCGCAGGTCGCGCTGCGTCGCTGGCACGGGCCGCGTCAGCCAGCAGGGTCGCCAGTGCCGGCGCCAGGTCGAGTGCGCTGCGGAACTTGAATGCTGCCACCAGGCCGCGCCACGGAAAGCCATAGTCGACGGCGGCCACGGCGTGGGAAAACGGCGGGCGGTGTTGCACACACGCGCCGCACACGGCTGTGCCGCTGGGCAGCGCAATGGCGCACAAGCGGCAGCGCGGTCGCGCGATCGCGTGGCGCTGCAGGCAGTCGGCGCAAATCCGCGTGCAGGCCCAACTGCGGCAGACTGCGCACTGGGTGGCCAGCAGGGGGTGCGACCGCATCGGCTCAATATACTGCCGGCCAGCCGGATGACAGCCTCTCGCCCCCCTCTCCTCGGCATGCAGCTGCGCGTGTCGATCCCCGTGCGCGGCGCCCTGGCCGAGCGCCTGGTCTGAGGCATGGCAGCGCGCGTCATCGATGCCGCCGCGCTGGTACGCGCGCAGCAGCGCCAAGCCCGTGCTGCCACCGGGCCCTGGCTGCATGCCGAGGTGGGTCGGCGCATGGCGGAGCGCTTGCAGGTGATTCGCCTGCAGCCCACCAGCGTCATCGATTGGTGGTCCCATGCCGGGGCCAGTCGCGCCGCTTTGAAGCAGGCCTATCCCGGAGCACGTTTGCAGCGCGTCGAGCCGCCGGGCGCGGCGCCGGCAGGCCCGAGCGCCGCTTGGTGGTCGCCGCAGCGCTGGCGCCCTGAAGCGCCGCCGCTGCCGGCCGACGACGTGCCGGCCCAGGCCGCGCAACTGGTCTGGGCCAACATGATGCTGCACGCGGTGCCCGACCCTGAGGTGCAGATGCGCCAGTGGCGCGCGGCCCTGGCCGTCGACGGCTTCCTGATGTTCTCGACCCTGGGCCCCGACACCCTGGCCGGGTTGCGGGCGATCTACCGCGAGGCCGGTTGGGGTCCTGCGCACGCCGCTTTCACTGACATGCATGACTTCGGCGACATGCTGGTGGCGGCCGGCTTTGCCGATCCGGTGATGGACCAGGAGCGCCTGACCCTGACCTGGGCCACGCCCGAGGCACTGCTGGCCGAACTGCGCACCCTGGGCGGCAATGCCGACCCAGCGCGCCATGCGGGGCTGCGCACGCCGCGCTGGCGCTCGCGCCTGCTGGCAGCCCTGGGCGAACGGGCTGGCAGCGACGGCCGCATCGGGCTCGAGTTTGAGGTGGTGTACGGGCATGCCTTCAACCCGGTGCGGCGGCCCAAGCTGGAGGCCGAAACGCGGGTCGCACTCGATGACCTGCGCACAATGGCGCGCAGCCGTCGGCGCCCGACCGCGTGAGCGCCGAGGGCATCGGCTGCTGGGCTAAAATGCCGCCACGCTGAGCCCCGCGGGGTGCCATACCGCACCCCCAGGGCGACTTCGCTGAGCAGCGCTCTGCCCCTACATGTCGACTGCCACTGCCCCTCACCCCTGGTCTGCATCCAACCCAAGCGGCAGTGGCGCTGCTGGCGCATGGCGCTTCGCCAAGAGCCTGGACGACGGCGCAAGCGGCTTGCAATGGGTGCTCAAGCGCAACTGCTCCATCACCCCGGCGCAGCTTTTCGGCACTTACCTGGCGCTGTGTGCGGTGTCCTTGACCATCGCCCTGGGCTTCACCTGGTACGGGGCCTCGCCCGTGCTGGCATTTGCAAGCATCGAACTTCTGCTGGTCGGTGCGGCCCTGCTGGTCTATGCCCGCCACGCCACCGACCAGGAGCGCATCACCTTGAGCGAGGGCTCCCTGCTGGTAGAGCACCAGCGTGGCCCCCAGACCGAGCGCACGCGCTTGCGCGCGGCCTGGGTGCGCGTCGAGCCGCACCATGGCGAGGGCTCGCTGGTCGAGCTCTCGGGCGACGGCCAACAATCCTTTGTCGGCCGCTACCTGCGGCCCGAACTGCGCACGCCACTGGCCCATGAATTGCGGGTGGCCTTGCGCGCCAGCGCCACGGCACCCACCTTCGAACCGACTTCCCCCCCTTCAGACCTGAAGTGATGACGATGACCCACTTTTCCTCACTCCGCCAACGGCTCTCCCAGGCCACGCTCATCGTGAGCGTTGCCCTGGCTTCGTCGGCGGCGCTGGCCGTCAACAGCCTGCCCGGCGGCCCGGCGGTGAATCAGCTCGACCTGCACCCGCCGGTGACGCGCATTGCTGCCGACCAGCAATGGCTGCACAACTTCATGTTGATCGTCTGCACGGTGATCTTTCTCGCCGTGTTCGGGGTCATGTTCTATTCCATCTTCAAGCACCGCAAGTCCAAGGGCGCCAAGGCTGCCAACTTCCACGAGAGCGTGGGTGTGGAGATCGCCTGGACCATCGTGCCTTTCATCATCGTGATCTTCATGGCCCTGCCGGCGACCAAGGTGGTGGTGGCGATGAAGGACACCAGCAACGCCGACCTGACCATCAAGGCCACGGGTTACCAGTGGAAGTGGGGCTACGACTACCTCAACGGCGAGGGCGCCGGCATCAGTTTCCTGTCCGCGCTGGACCTCAAGCATCGGGCCATGAGCAATAGCGGCAAGCCGGAGCCGACCGACAACTACCTGCTCAAGGTTGACAACCCGCTCGTGGTTCCGGTGGACAAAAAGGTGCGCATCATCACCACGGCCAACGACGTGATCCACGCCTTCATGGTGCCGGCCTTTGGCATCAAGCAGGACGCGATTCCCGGCTTCGTGCGCGACACCTGGTTCCGCGCCGAGAAGGTGGGTGACTTCTACGGCCAGTGCGCCGAGCTGTGTGGCAAGGAACACGCCTACATGCCGATCCATGTCAAGGTGCTGAGCCAGGCCGACTATTCGGTCTGGGTCGAGGGCAAGAAGAAGGCCATGGCGGCCATGGCCGATGACCCGGCCAAGGTCTGGCCGCTGGCGGACCTGGTCGCTCGCGGCGAGAAGGTGTACGGCGCCAACTGCGCCGCCTGCCACCAAGGTAGCGGCATGGGCGGCGGCGCCATCAAGGCGCTCGTGGCCTCGCCGGTGGTGCTTGATGCCGACAAGGGCAAGGCGATCAGCGTATTGCTGAACGGCCAGAACAACGGTGCGATGCCGGCCTGGAAACAGCTCTCCGATACCGAGTTGGCGGCCGTCATCACCTACACCAAGAATTCGTGGACCAACCAGACCGGGCAGATCGTTCAGCCTGCTGATGTTGTCGCCGCACGCAAGTAACCCCGCATTGCACACCAGAGGTCCCGCCCCATGAGCGCAGTTCTAGACCACCCCGGCCACGGCCATGACGACCACGCCCACCACGCCCCCTACGGCTGGCGGCGCTGGGTGTTCGCGACCAACCACAAGGACATCGGCACGATGTACCTGTTGTTCTCGTTCGCCATGTTCATGATCGGCGGCGTGCTGGCACTGGGCATCCGTGCCGAGTTGTTCCAGCCGGGCTTGCAGTTCGTCAACCCAGAGCTGTTCAATCAGCTGACGACGATGCACGGCCTGATCATGGTCTTCGGCGCCATCATGCCGGCCTTCGTTGGCTTTGCGAACTGGATGATCCCGTTGCAAATCGGCGCGCCCGACATGGCCTTTGCGCGCATGAACAACCTCAGCTTCTGGCTATTGATCCCGGCCGCGCTGATGTTGGTCGGCTCCTTTTTTATGCCCGGTGGCGCACCGGCTGCGGGCTGGACGCTGTACGCGCCGCTGACCCTGCAGATGGGCCCGAGCATGGAC
>JANNGJ010000098.1:0-6821 GCA_031403815.1 Burkholderiales bacterium
TCGTAGGTGAGCGAGACGCGGTGGCGCAGCACATCACCGGTCAGGTCGAGCAGGTCTTCGGGCAGCACGTAGGCGCGCCCGCGCAGGAAGGCCAAGGCGCGCGCGCCTTCGATCAGGCAGATGGTGGCGCGCGGGCTGGCACCGAAGGCGATGTACTTGGCCAGGTCCTTCAAGCCCGCCTTGGCGGGGTCGCGCGTGGCCGCCACCAATTTGACGGCGTAGGTGATCAGGGCCGGATCGACATAGGCGTTGCGGCATTCCTGCTGCAGTTGCGCCAGCTGTTCCGTGGTGGCCACGGCTGCAACGGCAACTGCTGGGCCGGTGACGCGCTCGACGATGACGAACTCTTCGTCCTCGGTCGGGTAGTCCACCAGCACCTTCATCATGAAGCGGTCGATCTGCGCCTCGGGCAGCGGGTACGTGCCTTCGGTCTCGATCGGGTTCTGCGTCGCCATCACCAGGAAGGGCTCGGGCACGCGGTGGGTCTGCCCGGCGATCGTGACCTGGCGCTCCTGCATCACCTCGAGCAGCGCGCTCTGCACCTTGGCCGGGGCGCGGTTGATTTCGTCGGCTAACAGCAGGTTGGTGAACACCGGCCCCAGCGTGGTACCGAACTCACCGCTCTTCTGGTTGTAGATGCGCGTGCCGACCAGGTCGGCCGGCACCAGGTCGGGCGTGAACTGGATGCGCTTGAACTGGCCCGACAAGGTGCGCGCCAGCGTCTTCACGGTCAGCGTCTTGGCCAGGCCCGGCACGCCTTCGACCAGCAAGTGCCCTTGCGCCAGCATGGCCACCAACACGCGTTCTAGGAAGCGGTCCTGGCCGACGACGACGCGTTTGACTTCATAAAGCAACTGCTCCATCAAGGTCGCGGACGCAGCGGCAGTGATACGTTCTGTCATCTCGGGGTTCCTGGGTGCTGGAAAAAGGAGCAACTCGCTGTGAATCAGAAAGGCGGCATGCCTGCCGCCTGCGCGGCATTCTCGATCGGCACGGCAAAGCCGATGCCGACGAAGAATCGCTCTTCGGTTGGGTTGTAGATGGCGGTCACGATGCCGACCACTTCACCGTCGTCGGTGATCAGCGGGCCGCCCGAGTTCCCGGGGTTGGCGGCGGCGTCGAACTGGATCAGGTTGGTCAGGATGCGCTTGCCCTCGGGCGAGCGGAATTCGCGCTTCAGGCCCGAGACCACACCATGCGAGACCGACGGCCCAATGCCGAAGGGGAATCCCACGGCGGTGACGCGGTCGCCGGGGCGCAGGTCATGGGTGCTGCGCATCGTCGCGGCTTTCAGGTCGTCGGGTATCTTGCGTGCCCGCAGCACGGCCAGGTCGTGCTCGGGACGCAAGGCGATCACGTCGGCATCGGCCTCCAGGCCGTCGGCGAAGATGACCTTGATGCGCTTGGCTCCGAAGACCACGTGCAGGTTGGTCAGGATGGTGCCGTTGTCCTGGATGACCACGCCGGTGCCGATACCGCGCTCCTCACGCTCGGTGTCGTCGGCGTCGCGCTCGACCCGGGGCTGGGCGCGTGGGTTGCTCTTGTCAGCTTTGCCGTTCTTGTCCTTGGCCGCCACCTCGGTCCGGTCCGACACGCCGATCACCTTGACCACCGAGCCACGCACCGCTTCATAGGCGCGCGCTGCCGGTGATGGCAAGGACTTGGTGTTGAGGGTGTGCAACACGGCGCGGTCGATGTCGTCCTGGGTCAGGGCGCGTGCGCCGGGCGGGCCCCAGCGCAACACCAGGGCCAGCGCCAGCGCGGCGCCGAGCAGAGCGGTACTCGTGGCGATCAGCCAGGTTCGATGCCGGCGGAGCGCCGGCATCGCCTGCACGGTATTTGCCGTCGGTCCCGCGGGGGGCTGTGCACTCGCGGGGCGACGCGGAGACGCGGGCGCCCGACGCGCTAGGAGCGGGTCGGGCAGGGGGGCTCGAGGGGCTGTACAGCGGGGCTCGCCTCATGAAACGCTCCCTTGAAAAGGCGTCACGGAGGCCAAAACAGTACCACGCGGCGGGTACCTGTGCTCAGCATGGGATCATTCTTGCAATGCCCTGGATCGACAGCCACTGCCACCTCGACGCACCCGAGTTCGACGCCGACCGCGACGCCGTTGTGCAGCGCGCCCGCGCCGCGGGGCTGGCGATGTTGGTGTTGCCGGCGGTGGCCGTGGCCGGGTTCGACAGCCTGGTCGCCCTGGCACATCGGCACGGCCTGGCCTATGCGCTGGGCATCCACCCGCTGTATGTCGATGCCGCCAACGACGCTGACCTGGAGCGCCTGGCCGATGCGCTGCAGCGCCACCGCTCCGACCCGCGCTTGGTGGCGGTGGGCGAGATCGGTTTGGACCACTTCGTGCCCGGCGGGGACCGCGCGCGCCAAGAGCACTTCTACGCCGCCCAGTTGAAGCTGGCGCAGGTACATCAGCTGCCTGTGATCCTGCATGTGCGCCGCTCGGCCGATGGCCTGCTTAAACACTTGCGCCGCATTGACGTGCCCGGCGGCATCGCCCACGCCTTCAACGGCAGCGACGCGCAGGCGCTGCAGTTCGCCGCGCGCGGCTTCAAGCTCGGCTTCGGCGGCACCCTGAGCTTCGAGCGTGCGCTGCAAATCCGCCACCTCGCGGCAACCTTGCCCGACGACGTGCCGGTGCTCGAGACCGATGCACCCGACATCCCGCCGCAGTGGCTGTACGTCAAGGCCGCCGAGCGCGCGCAGCACCCGCCCAGCCGCAATGAGCCGGCCGAGTTGCCGCGCATTGCCAAGACCTTGGCCGCGTTGCGCGGCTGGTCGCTTGACGACACCGCGGTGCGCACTGCGCACAATGCCGCAATCGCGCTGCCTCGGCTGGGCACGTTGATGGCCAGTCTCGCGCAATGAAAGCCGAGCTGCCCAGTGCCACCATCGCCGAGCACGACGGCCTGCGCACCCTGCACCTGGGCGAGACGCCCTGGATCCAGGGCGCCATGCTGGTGCGCGAGCCGCGCGTGCTGGTGCTGGAGTACATCCAGCGCATGATGGCCTGGACGCTGTGGCGCGACGAGGCCGACGTCGCCCGCGGCCACGCCGTGCAGCTCGGCCTGGGCGCCGGTGCCATCACGCGCTTTTGCCACCAGGTGCTGCGCATGCAGCGCATCACTGCGGTGGAGCTGAACCCCGCCGTGATCGCGGCCTGCCGGCACGGCTTTCGCCTGCCCGCCGACGATGCTCGCTTGACGGTGCTGGAGCAGGACGCCAGCGACTGGGTCGCCGCCGACGCCAACTTGCAAACCGCCCAGGTGCTCAACGTCGATCTCTACGACCACGAAGCCGCCGCCCCGGTGCTCGACAGCCAAGACTTCTATGCCGCCTGCCACGGCACGCTGGCCCATGGCGGCGTGATGACGGTCAACCTGTTCGGCCGCGCCGCCAGCTTCGAGGCCAGTGCGGCGCGCATCGCGGCTGCTTTCGGCCGCGACCAGGTCTGGAGCCTGCGCCCGACGCGCGAAGGCAACACCGTGGTGGTGGCTGCGCGCGGCGTCGTCGTGCCCGGGCGTGAGGCGCTTGCCATGCGGGCCGCTACCATCGAGCAAAAATACGGCCTGCCCGCGTGCAAATGGTTGCGCATGGTCCGGCCCCTGCACGCATGAGCCCCCACCCCGCAAACCCTGGCAGCGCTGGCACCCCCGCAGGTCGGCTCGAGTGGCGCTCGCTGCTGCAGTGGCTGCACCACGACGGCCTGGTGGGCGATGCCGAGGCCGCGCGCATTCGCGCCCGCTTCGGCGCCGGCGACTCCAGCCAGCACCCGCTGATCCGCTTGGCCGGTGCCAGCCTGGTCGATGCGCGCAACGGCCGTGCCCTGGACATCGAGGCGCTGATGGAGTGGTTGGCAGCGCGCCTGGGCATGCCCTATCTGCGCATCGACCCGCTCAAGGTCGATGTGGCCCGCGTGGCTGACGTGATGTCGATCCGCTATGCCGAGACCCGGCGCGCGCTGCCGATTGCGGTGGGGCTGACCGAGATCACGGTGGCCACCTGCGAGCCGCTCGACATCGCCTGGGTGGCGGAAATCGAGACCCACACCAAGAAGCGTCTGCGCCTGGTGCTGGCCCACCCGCTCGAGGTGCAGCGCTACACCACGGAGTTCTACACCTTGTCGCGCTCGGTGCGCGCCGCCGCCAAGCGCGGCGAAACCACCGCCCTGGCCAGCTTCGAGCAACTGGTGGAGATGGGCAAGAGCAACAAGCAGCTCGACGCCAACGACCAGGGCGTGGTCCAGGTCGTCGATTGGCTGTGGCAATACGCCTTCGATCAGCGTGCCTCCGACATCCATCTCGAGCCGCGGCGCGAGATGGGCGTGATCCGCTTTCGCATCGACGGCGTGTTGCACACCGTCTACCAGGTGCCCATCACGGTGATGAACGCCATGGTCGCGCGCGTGAAACTGCTCGGCCGCATGGACGTGGTCGAGAAGCGGCGCCCGCTGGATGGCCGCATCAAGACGGTGCGCCCGGCCAATGCCGACGGCAGCCCGGGCGGCGAAGTCGAGATGCGCCTGGCCACCTTGCCCACCGCCTTCGGCGAAAAGATGGTGATGCGCATCTTCGACCCCGACACCGTGGTCAAGGGCGTCGAGGCCCTGGGCTTCGGCAGCCGTGAGGCCGAGCGCTGGGCCGAGCTCACGGCGCGCCCGCACGGCATCATCCTCGTCACCGGCCCGACCGGCAGCGGCAAGACAACGACGCTGTACGCCACCTTGAAGCGTCTGGCCACGGAAGAGGTCAACGTCTGCACGGTCGAAGACCCGATCGAAATGATCGAGACCGCCTTCAACCAGACTCAGGTGCACGCCGCCATCGACCTCGGCTTCGCCGAAGGCCTGCGCGCCCTGATGCGGCAGGACCCCGACATCATCATGGTCGGTGAGATCCGCGACCTGGCGACCGCCGAAATGGCGATCCAGGCTGCGCTGACGGGCCACCTCGTGTTCAGCACCCTGCACACCAACGACGCCGCAGCCGCGATCACGCGCCTGGCCGACCTGGGCGTGGCGCCCTACCTGATCTCGGCCACCGTGATCGGGGTGCTGGCGCAACGGCTGGCGCGCAGTTTGTGCTCCGCTTGCAAGCAGCCTGACGACAGCCCGGCCAGCGCGGCGACCCTGGCCCAGGCCCTGGTGCCATGGAAGCTCAAGGGCACGGCGCGCATCTACAAGCCGATGGGCTGCCTCGAGTGCCGCATGACCGGCTACCGCGGTCGTGCCGGTCTCTACGAGTTGATGGACATGAGCGAAGCGGCGCGCGCCTGCGTGCACCCGACGATGGACGAAGACGCGCTGCGGCGCCAGGCCGTTACCGACGGCATGCACCCGTTGCGTGCGGCCGGTGCGATGAAGGTCGCCGAGGGCATCACCACGCTGGAGGAGGTGCTGCGCACGACCCCGGCTTGGCAGGTTGGCAAGGCGCCCTAACCGTCCTGCGCCCTTACGGGCAAACCACTGCCAAATCAGCCCGGGCGTCTGCCTAAAATGGATTGAGGCTGGCGCGCGCCAGAGGAGGGCAACGAGTATGAAGATCAAGAGCCAAAGAGATTTCTGGTCGGGGTTGATGTTCATCGCCGTCGGCATTGCCTTCGCGTGGGGTGCCACCAACTACAACTTCGGCTCGTCGGCACGGCCGGGGCCGGCCTACTTTCCCTTCGGGCTGGCGGTGTTGATGTCCTTGCTCGGCGCCTTGCTGCTGTTCGAATCGTTGACGATTGAAACCGACGATGGCGAACCGATTGGCCAATGGGCCTGGAGGCCACTGGGCATCATCGTCGGCGCCGTGGCCTTGTTCGGCTGGACTCTGCCGAATCTGGGCATGGTGCTTGCGCTCCCGCTGTTGGTGATTGGCTCGGCGATGGCTAGCGACGAGTTCCACTGGAAGGACGCGGCTATCAACGCCATCTTGTTGACCATCGGCTGCTGGGTGATCTTCATCTGGGGCCTCAAGTTGACCATTCCCCTGTGGCCCAAGTTCATCGCCTGAGGCCGACACCATGATGGAATTGATCAACAACCTCGCGCTCGGCTTCGGCGTTGCCTTCACGCTGACGAACCTGCTCTACGCCTTCGGTGGCGCCCTGCTGGGCACCCTGATCGGCGTCTTGCCCGGTCTCGGGCCGGTAGCCACCATCGCCATGCTGCTGCCCAGCATCTACGCCCTGGACGCGACCCCCGCGCTGATCATGCTGGCCGGTATTTACTACGGCGCGCAGTACGGCGGCTCGACCACCGCCATCCTCATCAACGTGCCGGGGGAATCGAGTTCGGTGGTGACCGCCATCGACGGCTATCAGATGGCGCGCAAGGGCCGGGCCGGAGCCGCGCTCGCGGCCGCGGGTCTGGGCTCCTTCTTTGCCGGCTGCGTCGGCACCATCATCATTGCCGCCTTTGCGCCGCCGCTGACGGAGCTGGCCTTCAAGTTCGGCCCGGCCGAGTACTTCTCCTTGATGGTGCTGGGCCTGATCGGTGCCGTGGTGCTGGCCTCGGGCTCCTTGATCAAGGCCATCGCCATGATCCTGCTTGGCCTGCTTCTGGGCCAGATCAACACCGACGTGATCTCGGGCGTGCCGCGTTACAGCTTCGACATTCCGGAGCTGACCGACGGCATCGGCTTCGTGGCCATCGCCATGGGCGTGTTCGGTTTCGGCGAGATCATTGCCAACCTGGGCAAGCCGGCCGAGCACCGCGAGGTCTTCACCAAAGACGTCAAGGGCCTGTGGCCGACGCGGCAGGACTTCATGAACGCCTTCCCTGCCGTGTTGCGTGGCACGGCGCTGGGCTCGATCCTCGGTGTGCTGCC
>JANNGJ010000099.1:0-5672 GCA_031403815.1 Burkholderiales bacterium
CAGGCCGACCTGTTCGTGTCGATCCATGCCGACGCCTTCATCACCCCCACGGCAGGCGGGGCCAGCGTCTTCGCGCTCAGCCAGGGGGCGGCCACCAGCACCGCGGCGCGCTGGATCGCCAGCAAGGAGAACGCCGCCGACGTGGTGGGCGGCGTGAACATCAAGGCCGGCAACGATGTCAACGTGCTGCGCACCCTGCTCGACATGAGCACCACCGCGCAGATCAAGGACAGCCTGCGCGTCGGCAGCGAGGTCTTGGATCAGCTCGACCGCATCGGCCGCCTGCACAAGCCACGCGTCGAACAAGCCGGCTTTGCGGTGCTGAAGGCGCCCGACATTCCGAGCATCCTGGTCGAGACGGCCTTCATCTCCAACCCCGACGAAGAAGCCAAACTGGCCGACCCGGCCTACCGCAAGCAACTGGTCGACGCCCTGGCCACAGGCATCAAGCGCTACTTCGCCAAGAACCCGCCGCTGGCGCGCAATCGGCAGTTGTGATCACTCACCCCGCCCCCCAGGACCGCCTGTGACATCCACCCGCCTCGCAAGCTTCATCACCCAGGCAACCACCTGTTGCCAGCGCCACGCCGAGCCGGCCGCTTGCGTGCTCGCCCTGGCGCCGCTGATGCTCGAGCTGCTCGACCACAGCGCCACTTTTCTTGAGCCAGAGCACTTCCGCAGCGACCCGCTGCACTACGCGCGCAACCTGGTCTATGACGCGCCCGACCACAGCCTGTCGCTCTACACCCTGGTCTGGCTGCCGGGGCAATGGACGCCTGTGCACGACCATGGCAGCTGGGGCGTCGTCGGCGTACTGGAGGGCGTGCTGGAAGAGCGCAACTATGTGCGCCTGTCGGCCGACCGAGGGGCGGACGCTGGCATCGACCTGGTGCGGGGCGGCGTGATCCTGCTGGGCCGCCATGCCATCACCAGCTTCGTTCCCAACCCCGACCACATCCACGTTACCGGTGTGCCTGCAGAACGGCCGCGTGCGGTCAGCCTGCACCTGTATGGCCGCGCGATGACCAGCTTCAACACCTATGACGTGGCGGCAGGCACGCGGCGCCGGGTGGCGCTGGCCCACAACGAAAGCTGATTCCACAGCCGGTCTGTCCGGAGCTGCGTCTGCGCTGCGCTCAGCGCAACTGCATCAACTGGGCCGCGACTGCTGCGGCAATCACCGCGGGTTCCTTGCCGACGACCCCGCCCACGCCAATCGGGCTGGTGACCTGGGCCAGCTCAGTGGCGCTGAAGCCGCGGGCTTCGAGCCGCTGACGAAAACTGGCCCACTTGCTCTGGCTGCCGATCAGGCCGATGAAGCGCAGGTCGCCGCGCTCACGCTGGCGCTGCAGGCAGGCCGCCACGATGTCCAGGTCCTCGGCATGCGAGAAGCTCATGATGAGCACGCAAACACCGGCGGCAAGCTCGGCGACGGCCGTATGCACCGGCGCTGAATGCTCTGGCGCCACCCAGCGCGGCAAGCCCGTGGGAAAGACTTCTTCGCGGCTGTCGATCCACTGCAAGCGCACCGGCAAGGGCATCAGCGCGCCAACGATGGCGTGACCCACGTGGCCGCCGCCGAACAGTGCTACCGGCAGGCGCTGGGCGTCGGCCGCCGCGCTCAGGCGCTCTTGCACTGACGCCACGGCCAGCGGCCCCAAGCGTTCGAAGCTCAGGTGTACGACGCCGCCACAACATTGGCCGAGCGACGGCCCGAGTGCAAAGCGCCGCGAAGGCACCAGGGCTTCACCGCCAAACGCACGTTGGGCGATCTGGATGGCCTCGAACTCGAGGTGGCCGCCGCCCACCGTACCAATGCTGCTGCCGTCGGCAAAAACGCCCATCCAGGCGCCGGCCTCGCGCGGCACCGAACCCTGGGTCGATGCAACCGAAACCAGCACGGCAGGCTCGCGGACGAGGCGACCTACAAAAGCGTCAATCAGAGACTGGGACATGGCCCCACGCTCGTTCGCATGCACCTGCGCGCAACACAAACCCGCCGTGAGCTTTCGGCCACCGCGCCTACGGCTTGATGTCGGCCGCTTTGATCGCAGGGGCCCAGTCTGCGACCTGTTTGGCGACGAACTGGGTGAACTCCGCGCCGCCCACCTTCACTGCGGTGATGCCGAGCTCCTCGAACTTCTTGACGATGACCGGGTCGGCGACGATGTCGGCCAACGCCTTACCGAGCTTGTCGGTAACTTCCTTGGGCAAGCCGGCCGGGCCGGAGACGCCGAAGTAGTTCTCGGCCACCAACTGCGGCAGGCCGAGTTCGACCACCGTCGGCACATCGGGCAGCAACGGCGAGCGGGCGCGGGTGGTCACGGCCAGGGCCTTGATCTGGCCGGCCTTGACCATCGGCACGAAGGCGGTGATGACGTCAATGCCGACGGGGATCTGGCCGGCGATCAGGTCCGTGGTCATCGGCGCACCGCCGCGGTAGGGGATGTGGGTCATGCTGATCTTCATCGCCGACTTGGTCATCTCGCCGACGATGTGGCCGATGGAGCCGGGGCCGCCGCTGCCAAAGGTGTAGCCCGGCGCGGCCGCGGCCTTGGGCAGGTCCTTCAGCGTGGCGGGGCCGGTCTTGGGGTTGGCCATCAGCAACACAGGGGCGACGCCGAGCTTGGCCACATGGGTGAACTGCGTGACTGGGTCGTAGGGCTGCTTGGGCACCGTGAAGGGGCCGATCGACGTGGGGGTCGAGTTCGACAGCATCAGGGTGTAGCCGTCAGGAGCGGCGCGGGCCACTTCGGTGCCGCCGATGGTGCCGCCAGCGCCGGGCTTGTTGTCGACGATCACGGTCTGCCCGAGCGCCTTGCCCAGCGGCTCGGAGATCACGCGGGCCACGATGTCACTGGCGCCGCCGGAGGCGAAGGTGACGACGATGCGGATCGGCTTCTCGGGCCAGGCCGCCTGAGCAACGAGGGGCAGGGCGAGGGCAACGGCAAGCAGTGTTCGATTCAGGGTCATCATGGCTCCGAGAAAAAGTGTGAAACCGGAACACGCAAAGCGCGTGCCGCGCGAACGCCGCGGCGCTGGCTCCGCCAGGCTGCTGGCGGAGCCCCCTTGAGGGGGAGCGGCGGGAGCCACTTCGGGGGTGGTCATTTCAACTGCCGCGGTAGGTGCTGTAGCTCCACGGGCTGACCAGCAGGGGCACGTGGTAGTGGCCGGCGGCATCGGCGATGCCAAAGTCGAGCGGCACGACATCGATGAAGGGCGGCTCGGACAGGGCGGCGCCGCGGGCGCGGAAGTAGCCGGCCACCTCGAACAGCAAGCGGTAGCGCCCGACCGCCATGCTCGCGGCGTCGAGCAAGGGCCCGTCGCTGCGGCCATCGGCATTCAGGGTGATGCGCCGCAGCGTGACCGGGCCGTCGGCCTCGATACGCTGCAAGCTGACCTGCATGCCCGCGGCGGCGCAGCCGTTGGCGGTGTCGAGAACGTGGGTGCTGAGGTGGCCCATGGGCGGTGCGCGGTGCAGGTGGCGGCGAAGAATCGTTGGCAAAGTGTATACAGTTTGCCCGGCAGGTCAATTTGAAGGCGCATCCGAACGGGGCAGGACACGGCCCCACCATGGTGCAACACCCAGGGTGAGAGCGCGCACGAAACTTGCACAATCCTGGCTGTCCTTTCTCGCGACCCCGCTGTTCACGGAGCACCCCATGTCGATCTTGCTGGCCCGCCGGGCCTTCTTTGCCCTTGCCTTCTCCTGCGCCGTGCCCTTGGCCGCACAGGCCCAAGCCCCCACCCCCATCAAGTTCCAGCTCGACTGGCGCTTCGAGGGCCCCGCCGCCCTCTTCCTCGGCGCCGATGCCAAAGGGCACTACAAGGCCGCCGGCCTGAACGTGAGCATCGACGCCGGCAACGGCTCGGGCGGCACCGTCACCCGTGTAGCCTCGGGCACCTACGACATGGGCTTCGCCGACCTGGCGGCGCTGATGGAATTTCACGCCAACAACCCCGACGCGCCGAACAAACCGGTCGCCGTGATGATGGTCTACAACAACACGCCCGCCGCGGTGCTGGCGCTGAAGAAGAGCGGCATCACCAAGCCCGCCGATCTGTCGGGCAAGAAGCTCGGCGCCCCGGTGTTCGACGCCGGCCGGCGCGCCTTCCCGATCTTTGCCAAGGCCAATGCGGTGAAAGACGTGGCCTGGACCAGCATGGACCCGCCGCTGCGCGAAACCATGCTGGTGCGCGGCGACATTGATGCCATCACCGGCTTCTCCTTCACCTCGCTGTTGAACCTCGAAGCGCGCGGCGTGAAGGCCGAAGACGTTGTCGTGCTGCCTTACGCCAGCAATGGCGTGAAGCTCTACGGCAACGTGATCATCGCCACGCCCAAGATGATCAAGGAGAACCCGGCGGCCGTGAAAGCCTTCCTGCTCGCCTTCACCAAGGGCGCGAAGGAAGTGATGGCCAACCCCGATGCCGCGATCGAGTACGTGAAGGCGCGCGACGGCATCATCAATGTCGATCTGGAGAAGCGCCGCTTGCGCATGGCCATCGACGCCGTGGTGGCCAGCCCGGACGCCCGCGCCGAGGGCTTCGGCCAGGTGCAGGCCCCGCGCCTGGCACTGATGGCGTCACAGGTGTCCGATGCTTTCGCCACCAAGACCCGGGTCGACCCGAACGTGGTCTGGAATGGCAGCTTCCTGCCCAGCGCTGCCGACCTGAATATCCTGCCGCCGGCAAAGAAGTAGGCATGGCCTTCGTCGACTTCAAGAACGTCTGGCTGGCCTACAACGACGAGCTGCTCGCGCAGGGGCAGTTCGCTGTCGAGGACATCTCGCTGCAAGTGGAACTGGGCGAGTTCATCGCCATCGTCGGGCCTTCGGGTTGCGGCAAATCGACCTTCATGAAGTTGACGACCGGCTTGAAGATGCCGAGCAAGGGCAGCATCACGATCGCGGGCGCGCCCGTCACCGGGCCGCTCAAGATCAGCGGCATGTCCTTCCAGGCGCCGAGCCTGCTGCCCTGGCGCACGACACTGGAGAACGTGTTGCTGCCGCTGGAGATCGTCGAGCCCTTTCGCGGCCAGTTCAAGGCCAAGCGCCAGGAGTTCGCGGCCAAGGCGAGCGAGTTGCTCAAGAGCGTTGGCCTGGGTGGCTACGAAGACAAGTTTCCCTGGCAACTCTCCGGCGGCATGCAGCAACGCGCCAGCATCTGCCGCGCCTTGGTGCACGAGCCCAAGATGCTGCTGCTCGACGAGCCCTTCGGCGCGCTCGACGCCTTCACCCGCGAGGAGCTGTGGTGCATCCTGCGCGACCTGCAGGCGGCGCAGAAGTTCAACGTCATCCTGGTCACGCACGACTTGCGCGAAAGCGTGTTCCTGGCCGACAAGGTGTATGTGATGAGCAAGAGCCCGGGCCGCTTCGTGGTCGAGCGCCGCATCGACTTGCCGCGCCCGCGCGACCTCGAGATCACCTACACGCCCGAGTTCACCGACATCGTGCACGAGCTGCGCGGCCACATCGGTGCCATGCGCCAGAAGAGCGGTCCGACCAGCGTGGCAGTACCGCAATGAAGATCACCCGGCAAATGGAGCGCTGGTCGCCGCTGGTGCTGCTGGCGGCCGTGCTGGTGCTGTGGCAGCTGGTGGTGATGGTCTTCAACATTCCTGAGTTCATCTTCCCCAGCCCGACGCAGATCGGCCAGCAGTTCTTCGAGTT
>JANNGJ010000100.1:0-6069 GCA_031403815.1 Burkholderiales bacterium
GGATCTGGTCGGCGCGGGCGAAGGTGTTGTTGATGCGCTTGACGGCCTTGGGCACCGAGTCCACCGAGTACAGCGACTGGTCGGGGTACATCTCGCCGTTGTCATTGGCATCGGCCGCGACTTGCCAGCCCGAGAGGTAGATCGCCTTCAAGCCAGCCTTGACCTGCTGCATGGCTTGATTGCCGGTCAGCGCGCCGAGCGTGTTGACGAAGGGCTCCGTGTTGATCAGGTTCCACAGCTTCTCGGCGCCGCGCTTGGCCAGCGTGTGCTCGACTGGCAGCGAGCCGCGCAGGCGCACCACGTCGGCAGCGCTGTAGCCACGCTTGATGCCCTTCCAGCGCGGGTTCTCGGCCCAGTCTTTTTCGAGGGCGACGGCTTGTTGGTCACGGGTGGGCTGGTTCATTCAAAGCTCCTGAGGGTGGTTGGTGAAGTGGCAAAGCGATGGCCCAAGCCTATCCCGGTCCGTGTGCTGTGAGTTGCCTTATGTCTTATATAAGACAAAATAAAAGTCTTCTGTAAATCAACCACTTGCCGATGCGATTGCACAATGCGCAATCTTGTTGCTCTGCACAAAACCGGTCGGACGGCAAAGCCTTCGGGCCATTCCACCAAGTGAAAACCGCGCGCGCCATCCCGAAATCAGCGGCGCTGCAGGCCCCTGCGTATCATCGCCGCGCCCGCCACCGCTCACCCGAAGTCCCATGACCGGCTTTGCCTTCACCGCCAACAGCACCTTCCTGAAGGTGCCCGCAGCCGATCGACAGCCCTATGCCGTGGCGGGTATCGCCTGGGACGGCTCGACCACCAACCGCCCCGGCGCGCGCTTCGGCCCACGCGCGATCCGTGAAGCCAGCCACATGCTGTGCGACGGCACCCATCCTCTGTTCAATGTTTCGCCGCTGGGTCAGCTCGGCGACGCCGGCGACCTCGCGCTGCCCAACACCAGCCTGAGCGCGATGCGCGCGGCGATGGCGCCGTTGCTCGGCCCGCTCATCGCCAAACACCACATGGCCTGGATCGGCGGTGATCACTCCATCACCTTGCCGCTCTTGCGCGCCTACCGCGCCCATCTCGGCCGGCCCCTGGCCGTGCTGCACTTCGATGCCCACTGCGACACCTGGCACGACCACTTCGGAGAGCCCAGCGGCCATGGCACCTGGGTCTATGAGGCGATGCAAGAGGGCTTGGTCGTCAAGCCCTGCTTCATGCAACTGGGTATTCGCTCGGCCGGCGAGCGCGTCGCGCGTGAGTACGTGCGCGACCAAGGCGGCCTGATTTACACCGCCCGCGACCTGCGCGGTCTGGAAAGCCCGGCGCAACTCGCGCCCGTGCTCGACGCCCTGCGCGCGCGCCTGGCGGCAAACGGCTCGCCGCCGCTTTATGTCAGTCTCGACATCGATTGCCTGGACCCCGCGTTCGCACCCGGCACCGGCACGCCCGAGCCTGGCGGCATGAGCAGCAACCAGGTCCTGTCGGTGCTCGAAGGATTGCAGGGCCTCGACTGCGTCGGCATGGATTGCGTCGAAGTAGCGCCGCCCTACGACCATGCGGAGCTGACCAGCAATGCCGCGGCCAACTTCGTCTGGACCTACCTCTGCGGGCGCATCGCGAGCGCTCGGCGCTAGCCGTTCTACAGGCGCAAGGCCGTGGTCCTCTTCACGGTCCGCAGCACCAGCATCGAATTCGAGCGCATCACCCCCGGCAGGCGCATCAGCACCTCGGTGTGGAAGCGCTCCAGATCCTCGGCGTCGCGGTAGGTGAAGCGGATCAGGTAGTCGTTGCTGCCGGCCACGTAGTAGCAGTCGAGCACACGTGGCTCGTCACGCACCGCCTGCTCGAAGGCTTCGAGCACCGGGTTGGTCAGGGTCTCGAGGTTGACGATGGTAAAACTGGTGCCGTGCTGGCCGACCGCCTTGGCGTTGAGCAGCGCGGCATAGCGCGCAATGACGCCGGTCTCTTCGAGTTGCTTGACGCGCCGCAGGCAGGCCGATGGCGACAGGTGTACGCGCTGCGACAGCTCCAGGTTGGAGAGTCGGCCGTCGCACTGCAGCTCATTCAGGATCTCGATGTTGATCGCATCCAATTGCCCCGCGCCGGCCCCGTTTCGCATTTAATGCCTTTTTTGTAATAACTAGCCGCACTATATTGCAATCAAGCGGGTAAGCCCCCTGCCATTGCGCAACCCTATTGCGTCACGAACTGCCTAGACTATCGCCCTGGGCCGAACAAAGTTGCGTGAACCGGCCTGACCCATCGCACGCGGAGATTTCCCATGGCCAAGAACATGGATGCCTATTGGATGCCCTTCACTGCCAACCGGCAGTTCAAGAAGGCGCCGCGCTTGCTGGCCAAGAGCAGCGGCATGCACTTCTGGACCCCCGAGGGTCGTGAAATCCTCGACGGCGTGGCAGGACTATGGTGCGTGAATGCCGGCCACACCCGGCCGAAGATCGTCAAGGCCATCGCCGAGCAGGCGGCTGAACTCGACTTTGCGCCGCCCTTCCAGATGGCCCACCCCAAGGCCTTCGAGTTGGCCGAAAAGCTGGTCGAGATCACGCCGCAAGGCCTGAACAAAGTCTTCTACACAAACTCGGGGTCCGAAGCGGTCGAGACCGCGCTGAAGATGGCCATTGCCTACCACCGCGTGCGTGGCGACGGGGCCCGCACCCGGCTGATCGGGCGTGAGCGTGGCTACCACGGCGTCAACTTCGGCGGCATCTCGGTCGGCGGCATCGTCACCAACCGCAAGATGTTCGGCACCTTGCTGGCGGGTGTTGATCACATCCGTCACACCCATGACCTGGCGCGCAACGCTTACGCCGTGGGTCAGCCGGAGCACGGCGCTGAACTGGCCGACGACCTCGCGCGCCTGGTGGCGCTGCACGACGCGTCAACCATCGCCGCCGTCATCGTCGAGCCTGTCGCAGGCTCAACGGGCGTGCTGCTGCCGCCCAAGGGCTACCTGGAGCGGCTGCGCGCCATCTGCGACAAGCACGGCATCTTGTTGATCTTCGACGAGGTCATCACCGGCTTCGGCCGCACCGGCCAGCCGTTTGCGGCGCAGACCTTTGGCGTCACCCCCGACCTGATGACGGTGGCCAAAGGCATCACCAATGGTTGCGTGCCGATGGGTGCAGTGTTCGCTACCGACAAGATCCATGACACCTTCATGCACGGGCCTGACCACCTGATCGAGTTCTTCCACGGCTACACCTACTCGGCCCATCCCCTGGCCTGCGCCGCGGCGCTCGCCACCCTGGAGACCTATGCCGACGAGGGCTTGCTGACGCGCGCCGCGCAGATGCAGGGCTACTTCGCCGACGCGCTGCACTCGCTCAAGGGCCTGCCGAATGTCATCGACATCCGCAACATCGGCTTGGTGGGGGGCGTCGAACTCAGCCCCCTGTCGGGCGAGCCCGCCAAGCGCGCCTTCAATGTCTTTCTCGAATGCTGGGAGCAAGGCGTGCTGGTGCGCACCACCGGCGACATCGTTGCCCTCTCGCCGCCCTTGATCATCGAAAAGGCACACATTGATCGCATCGTCGACGTGCTCGGCGCCGCCATCAAGCGCTGCGCCTGAACAAGCCCTGTCCACCCCTCACGAAGGATCCTGCCTAGCGCTTACCGTATGCCACTGCTCGACACTGACCGCGATCTGACGCGCCATTCGTATTACGCCGCCACAGCGCAGCGCCCGCCCAGCCATGCCGCTTTACGGGGCGACGCGGGGGTCTGCGACGTGGCCATCGTCGGCGGCGGCCTGGCGGGCTTGTCGGCAGCGCTTGAGTTGCGCGAGCGCGGCTTCGATGTCGTTCTGCTCGAAGCACGTCAGATCGGCTGGGGCGCGAGCGGTCGCAATGGCGGCCAGGCCATCCACGGGCTGGCCTGTGATCAAGCCAGCATCGAGACCCAACTTGGTGTGGACGAAGCACGGCGCATCTTCGCGATGTCGATCGAAGCTCTGGACCTGATCCGTCAGCGTTACACCCAGTTCGAGATCGACTGCGACTGGCGCGACGGGTACCTCGGCGTGGCCACCGGCGTAGCCAAGGCGCGCGCGCTGCGCGCCGATGCCGACCTGCTGGCCGATCGCTACAACTACCCGCTGCGCTGGATCGACGCGCCAGAACTGCCACAGTGGATTGCCAGCCCGCGCTATTGCGCCGGTGTGCACGATCCGCGCTCCGGTCATTTGCATCCGCTTAAATACTGCCTGGGACTGGCCCGAGCCGCCGCCGCGCTCGGCGTGCACCTGCACGAGGATTCGGCCGTCACACGCATCGACAGCGGCAAGGCAACACTCACGCTGCACACCGCGAACGGCGCGCATCTGCGGGCGCGCCAGTTGCTGCTGGCCGGCAACGTCTACCTGCAAGAGTTGGCGCCCTCGATTGCTCCGCAGCTCTCGGCGCGCATCATGCCGGTCGGTACCTATATCGTCTGCTCCGAGAAGATGCCGGCGGCGCAGGCGGATGCACTCATTCCGTGCGGGGCGGCGGTGTGTGACACCAATTTCGTGCTCGACTACTTTCGCACCACCGCCGACCACCGCATGCTCTACGGCGGCCGCGTCAGCTACAGCACGGCCACCCCGATGAACCTGGCCGCGTCGATGGGCCGGCGCATGCTGGGCACCTTCCCCGCCATGCGCGGCGTCGGCGTCGAATTCGCCTGGGGCGGTTTCGTCGATATTTCGATGAGCCGCGCGCCGGACTTCGGCCGCCTGCCTGCGCTTGGCGACCGGGTGTATTACTTGCAAGGCTTCTCAGGCCACGGCCTGGCACTCACCGGGATGGCCGGCAAGCTGGTGGCCGAGGCAATGGCCGGCGATGCATCTCGCTTCGACACCTTCGCGCGCCTGAAGCACCGCCCCTTCCCCGGCGGCCGCGCGCTTCGCACGCCGGCGCTCATGCTTGGCATGGCCTACTACCGCTTGAAGGACATGTTGTGAGCGCAGCCGCCAAGCCCGTTGTACTGGTTCCGGCCTGCAACCGCATGCTGGGCCACCACCCCTTTCACATTGCTGGCCAGAAGTACATCGATGCCGTGCGCCTGGCGGGCTGCCAGCCGCTGGTGGTGCCGAGCGCCAGCCTGGATGAACTTGACGCCCTGCTCGACCTGGCCGACGGCCTGCTGCTTACCGGCTCGCCCTCCAACGTGCACCCAAGCCACTTCGACGAAGGGGTGCATGACCCGTCGCTGCCGCTGGACGTGGCGCGCGATGCCTGGACGCTGCCGCTGATCCCCAAGGCATTGGCGCGCGGCGTGCCGCTGCTGGCGATCTGCCGCGGTTCGCAGGAAACCAATGTTGCGCTTGGCGGCAGCCTTTACCAGGCGGTGCAGGCGGTGCCCGGCCTGACGGACCATCGCGCGGACGACAGCGCGCCGGTCGAGCTGCAGTACGGCCCGGCCCACCCAGTGAAGGTCGAGCCGGGCGGCGTGCTCTCGCGCGTGCTCGACCGCAGCGAGTTCGACGTCAACTCGCTGCACGGCCAGGCCGTGAACCGCCTGGCCGACGGGCTGCGCATCGAGGCCAGTGCGCGCGACGGCGTGGTCGAGGCTTTCTCCAGCCCCGCCGCGCTGGCCTTCAACCTTTGCGTGCAGTGGCATCCCGAGTGGCTGGCTGCCAGCAACCCGGTGTCGATGCAGATCCTGCACGCTTTCGGCGCGGCCTGCCGGTCGCGCCAAACCCAGAAGACAACTCAGTAGGTGACCCCATGGTCGAAAGAAAGAACTTCACCTTTGGTGAACTTGAAAACTGGCTCAACGAACGCCGCGTGACGGAGATCGAGTGCCTTGTGCCCGACCTCACCGGCGTGGCGCGCGGCAAGATCCTGCCGCGCGAGAAGTTCACCGAGGACCGCGGTATGCGCCTGCCCGAGGCGGTGGTGGCGATGGGCGTGACGGGCGAGTTCCCTGAAGAAGGGCCGTACTACGACGTCATCAGCCCGAATGACCGCGACATGCACCTGGTGCCCGACCCGAGCACGGTGCGCATCGTGCCTTGGGCGACCGACCCGACGGCCCAGGTGATTCACGACTGCTTCGACCAGAACGGCAAGTTGATCC
>JANNGJ010000101.1:0-4109 GCA_031403815.1 Burkholderiales bacterium
GTACACCGTCCAGGGCACCTTGCATTCCTTGCGCACGAGTTTTTCACTCTCGTGCTTGGTCATGAAATAGGGGTGGTCCAGGCCCTCGGCCTCTTCGAACATGTCTTCGCGGAAGACCCCTTCATACAGCCCCGCCGCCGCGATCGACGAGACATGGTGGAAGTGCTTGGCGTCGATGGCCTTGGCGAATTCGACGGCGCTGCGCGTGCCGTCGATGTTGACCTTGATCTGGCTTTCTTCGTCGGCCGACAAGTCGTACACCGCCGCCAGGTGGTACAGGTGGTCTATCTGGCCCTTCAGCGCCTTGACCTCATCGGCACTGACGCCGAGCTTCTTGCTCGTCAGGTCGCCGTACACCGGCACGGCGCGGGTCTTGCCCACGCCCCAGTACTCGAGCAGCGAGGCCACCTTGTTCTCGCTCTCCGGGCGCAGCAGTAAATAAACGACCGCGCCCTTGCGCGCGAGCAGGGACTTGACCAGGCGCTTGCCGATGAAGCCGGTGGCGCCAGTGACGAAATACTGCATGCGGTTCTCCTTGGGTACGGTGTCGAGAGTGACGCAGCGGCCCGCTCGGGCACGCCGAAAGGGTCATTTTTCTCCCAAAGCGCGGCCCTGACGCTGCGCGCTTACCCGGGGTGTGGTCGTCCTCACCATGCCATTCGGCATAGAGCGCTCACACTAGAGAAAGCCCTCTGCCGCGTGCTGCGCCCCTCCTATAGTCGGTTTTCGCGCGCAGCAGTCTGGCGTGCTCCCCCGACACCCCGCGACGACAAAGGACACCCCATGGTCAAGAAGCTTCAGAAGATGGCCGCCAAGAACACGGCCGCCAGCGCCAATCTGCTCGACGGCCAGTTGGCCCAGTCGGTGAAAGACTCGGCCCAGCAGATCTGGCTGGCCGGCATGGGGGCCTTCAGCAAGGCCCAGGCCGAGGGCGGCAAGGTCTTCGAGGCCCTGATCAAGGAGGGCACCCACCTGCAGAAGAAGACCCAAGGCATCGCCGAAGAACGCATCAGCGCCGTTACCGGCAAGATGACGGCGATGGCCGATGGCATGAGCCACAAGGCCGGCGCGCAATGGGACAAGCTCGAGTCGATCTTTGAAGAACGCGTGGCCAAGGCACTGAACAAGATGGGCGTGCCCTCGCGCAAGGACATCGATGCGCTGATCAAGCGCATTGACGGCCTGTCGGCCCAGGTCGGTGGCAAGGCCGCGGCCAAGCCGGCCGCTTCGCGCAAGAGCGCCGCTGCCAAGCCGGTGGCCAAGGCGCCGGCTAAGCGCGCAGCCCGCAAGGCGGCGTGAGTTCGACACGCCGAAGCGGTGCCAAGCCGCGGATCGGCCTCGCGCCCGAACGCAGTGCGAAGCCGCGGATCGGCCTCGCGTTAGCCGGCGGCGGCCCCCTCGGCGCCATCTACGAGATCGGCGCACTGTGCGCGCTCGACGAAGCCTTCGACGGGCTGGATTTCACCCAGCTCGACGGCTACGTCGGCGTGTCGGCTGGCGGCTTCATCGCTGCCGGGCTGGCCAACGGCATGACACCGCGCGAGCTGTGTGCGGCCTTTATCGAAAGCGACAGCAGCGAGGGCGGCGACTTGTTCCGCCCCTCCCTGCTGATGCGCCCGGCCTGGGGCGAGTACCTGCATCGCCTGGCCGCGCTGCCGGGCCTGGCGGCGCAGGCCGCCTTTCACTTCACCTTCAAGCACCGCTCCCTGCTCGAAGCCTGCGAACGCCTGGGCCGTGCTCTGCCGACCGGCCTGCTCAGCGGCGTGGCCATGGAGCGCCAACTGGCGCGGCTGTTTGCAGCGCCCGGCCGCACCAATGACTTTCGCCAGCTCCAGCGCCCCCTGGTGCTGGTGGCCACCGATCTGGACAGTGGCGAGGCCGTGCCCTTCGGCCAGCCGGGCCATGACGACGTGCCGATTTCGCTGGCGGTGCAGGCCAGTGCGGCCCTGCCCGGCCTGTATGCGCCGGTCGAGGTGCAGGGCCGCACCTGTGTTGACGGCGCCTTGAAGAAGACCCTGCATGCCACGGTGCTGCTCGACCGCGGCCTGGACCTGCTGATCTGCCTCAACCCCCTGGTGCCCTTCGACGCCACGCATGCCAAGCGGCACAAGGTGCTGGGCAGTGGCGAGGCGCGCATCCCGCGCCTGGTCGACGGCGGCCTGCCGGTGGTGTTGTCACAAACCTTTCGCTCGCTGATCCACTCGCGCTTGGAGATCGGCTTGAAGGGCTACGCGGTGGGCTACCCCGACACCGATATCGTGCTGTTTGAGCCCGACCACCGCGACCCGGCGATGTTCCTGGCCAACACCTTCAGCGTGTCGCAGCGCCGCCTGCTGGCCGAACATGCCTACCAGCGCACGCGCGAGTTGCTGCGCTCGCGGCGCTCGTCACTTGCCGCCCAACTGGCGCCGCATGGCGTAACGATCGACGCCACCGTGCTCGACGATCCTGCGCGCCGTCTGGTCGGGCGGCAGCGGCGCTTGCCGGGCACGCGTTCGGCCCGAGCGCTGAAGAGGCTCGATGAAGTGTTGGACGATCTCGAGTTGGCCCTGCGCGCCACCCCGGCCTGAAGCGGCATTACGCCTGCGCGCCGATCGATCGGCGACGAAGGTCTGTAAGGACCGCGCCGGGCTACCGACTACCGCTAGCGCATCGAATAGCCGGGGCGCCGCAGGCTCAGGCCTGACATGGACGATTCCACCTCAATTGGAGATTGAAATGATTGCCCACACTCTCAGCCGCAGCCTGATCGTGATTGCCGCCCTGGTGGCCACGAACAGCTTCGCAGCCTCCCACGCCGCTGGCGAGATGAAAGCCGCTGACATGATGAAGATGCCGATGATCGACACCGACAAGGATGGCATGGTTTCGAAGGCCGAATACCTGGCCATGGCCGGCAAGGTCTTCGACATGAAATCCAAGGAAATGAAGGCCAAGGACGGCAAGTTGCAGCCCAACCACTTCTACGATTTGTTGCGAAACATGATGGGGCAGTAAGCCTTGCGGCTCGCTACCTCAGGTAGCGAGCTTCCAGGTGGGCCTTGAAGAAGGCCGGATTCAGCACCTCGCCACTCGCGCGCAGCGCCAACTCGTCAGTCGACCAGCGCGATGCTTGCGACCAGATGTTGGCGAGCAGCCAGTCGAACACCGGCGCCCAGTCGCCGCGGGCAATGCGCGCGTCCAGGTCGGGCACAGCACGGCGCAGCGCCGCAAACCACTGCGCTGCATACATGGCGCCGAGCGAGTAGCAGGGGAAGTAGCCGAACAAAGCTTCAGGCCAGTGCACGTCCTGCATCGGCCCGTCCTTGAAATTGCCGCGCGTGTCCAGGCCCAGCAACTCCGCCATTTTGGCGTCCCACAGGGCCGGCACATCGTCGGCTTCGATCGCGCCCTCGATCAAGGGCCGCTCGATCTCGTAGCGCAGGATCACATGCGCCGGGTAGGTGACCTCGTCGGCATCGACCCGGATCAAGCCGCGCTGTACCCGCGTGAGCAAGCGGTGCAGGTTGGTGGGCTCGAAGGCCGGCTGTGCACCGAAGGCCTCGGCCAGCATCGGTGCCAGCACGTGCGAGAAGCCGGGGTGGCCGCCCAGTTGCATCTCGAAGGCCAGCGACTGGCTTTCGTGGATGGCCATCGAGCGCGCTTCGCTGACCGGCTGGCCGAGCCAGTCGCGCGGCCGATTTTGCTCATAGCGGCCGTGGCCGGTCTCGTGCACCGTGCCCATCAGCGCCGGCAGGAACTGGTCGTCGCGGTAGCGCGTGGTCATGCGCACGTCCTCGGGCACGCCACCCGAGAAGGGGTGCGTGCTGGCGTCGAGCCGCCCGGCCTCCAAGTCGAAGCCGAGCCGGCGCACCATGCCTTGGCACAGTGCGCGCTGGGCCTCCAGCGCGAACGGCCCGCGCGCCTCGATGGGCGCCGCGCTCGCCTGCTTGTCGATGACTTGCTGAATCAGGCCAGGCAACCACTGGCGCACCGCACCGAACACGCGGTCGACCGCGTCGCTGGTCATGCCCGGCTCGTAGCGGTCCATCAGGGCGTCGTAGCGGGTCATGCCCGACTGCTGTGACAGCAGCTCGGCCTCCTCGCGCGCAATCGCCAGCACCGGCTGC
>JANNGJ010000102.1:0-4785 GCA_031403815.1 Burkholderiales bacterium
GAAGACGAACAAATCCGCAAGCGCATCGGTGTGCTGACCGAGGTGCCAGACCAAAGAGAGCGCAGCGAACGGCGGGAGTTTTTCGACGGGGCCGCAAGCCCGAGCACCGCAAGGCAGTCGGTGTACTCACCGACCGCCACAGTGGCGCGCTGGCGCCTGCCCGGGCGCGCCTTTGCTGCGCCCAAAGCAGACGGGAGCGGCGACAGCAAGCCGCAGCACGAAGCCTCAGCCTCCTTGTGCCGTTTGCCGCTGCACCTCGTCGCGTTTGAGGTTCAGGTACTCGGCCAGGTCAAGTTCGTGCAGCTGCACCGGGTAGCGTTCGACACCGCGGTGCCAGTCGTTCAGGCGCTTGGCCAGTTGCTGCGGCGCCGGGGTGGCGAGCGAGCCGAGGTAGGCCTCGATCGCGAGGTAGTAGCGCATGGTGTTGCGCTCGATCACGCCGCGCGTGCTGCCGATGTAGATCGGCTGGCCGTTGGCATGCGTGCCGACGACAGAGAAGCCGACCTTGTCGCGGCCGATGGTGGCCAGGTAGCCCTGCATCGCCATGCGTGCGGCCATGCCATAGGCATAGGAGTAGGACATGTGCAGGAAGCTGTGGCCGGCGTCCAGCGCCACCACTTCGAGCACGATGCGGTAACGGCTGGTGCCCAGCGGCCCTTCGTCAGAGTGCAACATCACTTGCAAGTAGTTGGGCTGCGCCACCACCACGCTGTAGGCGAACTCGAACGCATAGGTGTCGGCCAGCGGCTGGTCAAACTTGCGCCCGATCAGCAGGCCGAGCGATTCACCGCCCTTGGCGTTCGTCGCCAGGCAGCGTTTGACGTTGAGGTGAAGGATCAGGATGTCGCACCAATGCCCGATGCCCTGCAGTGCCGGCCCGGCGACGCTGAAGGGCTGGTCGATACGGGCATAGATTTCACCCTTCAGATTGCCGGCGTCTTCTCTCGATTCGAGCACCAGCGGGCGGCCGAAGGCGTTGCTGGCCAGGACCGCGCGCAGCGCGCCATGGCGAGCCGTCAGCGCAGCCGCGTCCTGGGCCCGCGCCAATGGGGTGGCTGCCAGCGCACACAACAGGGCCAGGTGCAGCCAGCGCAATGAGGCCAGCGCGCCAACTTGGGTCAGAGTCATGCCTCGACCCTAAGTGCTGGGCGCCCTGGCGTCTGTTCGCCAGGCCACACTGCCTGTCGGGCGTCCGCGCGGCGGGGCTGTAGGAGCTTGCCCACACGCGGAGCCGGCGCTCACCGATGGCGGCGCGGGCGCACAGGGCCGAGCATCGACCAACCTTGGTTGTCGGAGCCGTGCATGAAAGTTCAACCCCTACGCAGGGCGGCGTCGCGTCAACGCGCAGGCCGGCTTGAGCCGCGCTTGGAGCGCGCCGCTTCGCCGCGCAGATGGGTGGCATGACGTCGCGGGCGGCGCGGCTCGCGCCGCCGCCGCGGCGTTGGCCCTATTGGGTGGCGGCCGCGCTGCTGGCCCTGGTGGCGTGCGTGGCCATCGGCGAGTGGCTGGGGTGGCCCTTCCTGGCCAACCCCGTGCAGCGCCTGTTGTCAGAGCGGCTCGAGCGCCGTGTGTTGCTGTCGGATGGGGTCGGCGTCGACCGTTACCTCGACGTCGAGAGTGACCGCGAGTTCTCGCTGCGCTTGATCGGCGGCCTGCGCCTGCAAGTCACCCACCTCGAGATTGCGGCGCCCGTATGGAGCCGCGCGCCGCATACGGTGCGCGCACGCGATGTGGAGCTCGACCTCGACTACACCGACCTCTGGCGCGCCCACCGTGGCCAGCGCCTGCGCGTCGCGCGCCTCAAGGCCAGCAGCCTGGATGCGCAGCTCGAACGCCTGGCTGATGGCCGCGCATCGTGGCAGGTCGGGCCGGCGCCCACGGCAACGCCGCTGGCCCCGCCGCCGCTGCCGCAATGGGGCAGCCTGCAGGTCGGCAGCGGCCTGGTGCAGTACCGCGATGCGCCGCTGGCCATTGACGTGAACGCGCGCTTGTCATTGCAAGGCGATGCGACGCCAGCGCCAGCCAGCCCTGGCCAGCGCCTTCAAGTCGACATCAGCGGCCGGGTGCGCAAGCTGCCGGTGAAGATCGAAGCGGTGGCTTACGGCGTGCTGCCCTGGGCGGCGGGTGAGGTACCGAGCCAACCGGTCCCGCTGAGCGTGCAGGCCAGCGTCGGCCGCGCCCAGTTCAGCTTCCTGGGCAGCGCCACCGAGGTCGCGAGCCTGACCGGCCTGACCGGCCGCTTCAGCCTGAAGGGGCCGTCACTGGCCGCGGTGGGAGACGTGCTCGGCGGCGTGACCCTGCCAACCACCGCGCCCTTTCGCATGGACGGTCTGTTGCACGTGCTGGGCGACAGCTGGCGCACACAGATCTTGGACGCGACCATCGGCCGCAGCCATTTGAATGGGGCCTTCGTCTACGACGCCGCACGCAACCCGCCGTTGTTGTCGGGGCGTCTGGGTGGCTCGCGGCTGATGCTGGTTGACCTCGGCCCGGTGGTCGGCACCACGGCCATCGTGCCGGCCGTGGCCGTGGGCACCGGCGCCGAAGTCAAGCCGAGCCAGGCGGCGGGCAAGGTGCTGCCGAACCGGCCGTTCGACCTGCCGACGCTGAGTGCCATGGATGCGAATGTGCTGATCGACATTGCCAACGTCGACCTCAACACCTCTTACCTCGAACCCCTGGAGCCGCTGCGCGGCCACCTGGTGTTGCAAGGGGGCGTGCTCAGCCTGCGCGAGCTGGAGGCGCGCACCGCGCAGGGCCGGCTCGCGGGGGAGGTGGGGCTGGACGGGCGCAACGCCGTGGCGCTGTGGAACGCCAAGCTGCGCTGGGACGGTGTGCGCCTGGAGCGCTGGATTCACCAGAAACGCGCCAGCGGCGCGCCGCCCTTTGTGTCGGGCGCGATGAGCGGCCAGGCCACGCTGACCGGGCAGGGCCGCTCGACCGCCGAGATCCTGGCCAGCCTGAAGGGCCCGCTGCGCAGCGAGCTGCGCGGCGGCAGCATTTCGCACCTGGTGATCGAAGCCGCGGGCCTGGACATTGCGCAGAGCCTGGGCGTGATGATCAAGGGCGACGATGCCTTGCCGGTTCACTGCGCGGTGGCCGATCTGGTGGCCGACCGCGGCGTGCTGCGCACGCGGGTGGTGGTGCTGGACACCAGCGACTCGACGGTCTGGATCGACGGCAGCCTGTCGATGGTCAGCGAGCAGCTCGACCTGCGTGCGGTGGTGAGCCCCAAAGACAAGAGCCCGCTGGCGCTGCGCTCGCCGCTGCACGTGCGCGGCAGCTTCGCCGACCCCCAGTTACAGCTCGAAAAAGGCGCCATCGGCGGCAAGCTCGCAGCCTCGGTGTTGCTGGGCCTGATCAACCCGCTGGCGGCCCTGCTGCCGCTGGTTGACATGGGCAGCGCCGAAGACGCCGGCCGCGGCGCCACCGGTTGCCAGGGGCTGATGCAGCGCAAGCCGACACCGAAATCATGAAGCCGGCCACCGCGTCGCCCTCCCTGCTGCAAGGCATCGGCCGCAGCAGCGCGGCGGTGTTCGAGCAGGGCCTGGCCATGCTCAGCTTCGTCGGCGAGACCGCGCTGGTGTTTGCCGCCAGCGTGCTGCGGCCGTCGCGCTGGCGCTGGCGCCAGGTGTTGTTCAACATCCGCAGCGCCGGCTTCGATGCACTGCCGATCGTGGGGCTGCTGTCCTTCCTGCTCGGCGTGGTGGTGGCCTACCAGGGCGCGGCGCAGCTGCGCCAATACGGCGCCAACATCTTCGTCGCCGATCTGGTGGGTGTGTCGATGCTGCGCGAGTTCGCGCCCCTCATCACCGCCATCATCATCGCCGGCCGCTCGGGCTCGGCCTATGCGGCGCAGATCGGCACCATGGCCGTCACCGAAGAGATCGACGCGCTGCGCACCCTGGGCATTGCGCCACTGGAGTTGCTGGTGCTGCCCAAGCTGATCGCGCTGGTGATCGCGCTGCCGCTGCTGACGGTGTTTGCCGACGTGTTGGGCGTGTTCGGCGGCATGCTGATGGCGCGCTCGCAGCTCGGCGTCGGCTTCCCCGAATTCCTCGACCGCTTCGTCAAGGCCGTCAGCATGACGACCTATTTCGTCGGTCTGGCCAAGGCGCCCGTGTTCGCCGCCATCATCGCCATCGTTGGCTGCTTTCAAGGCCTGCGCACGCGCGGCGGCGCCGACAGCGTGGGCCGCCAGACCACGCGGGCGGTGGTGCAGTCGATCTTCCTGGTGATCGTTGCCGATGCGTTGTTCTCGGTCGCCTTCAGTGCGCTGGACTTATGAAGCCCACCGCCGACCATCCTGCAGATTCCGGCCTGTTGCAGACGTTCGTTGCCGCGCACGCCAAGTTGCGCGAGATCGGGCCGGCGGGGCGCTCTGCTCCGCGAATGTCCCCCGAGTCGGGCTGCGCCCGTCTCTCCTCCTTTATTTCGCTGCGCAGAGCGCCCCACCGTCCCGATCCGATGCATGGCAGGTGTTCGGGCGTGGTGGTGCGCCGGGCGTCGAGGCTGGGGTCGGCGGGTGCCCGCCGCAGCGAAATAAAGGGGGAGCCCTGGGCGCAGCCCAGGGCGGAGGACATTCGCGGAGGCGGGCACCCGCTGGCCCCGGCCGGCGCCGTGCACAAACGTGCGGGAACGGAGGTCCGCAGTGGGTCGGGTGCCAGCCCTGCGTTGCGATCGAATGAACGCAAGTGCGTGCGGGAACTGCACCAAGGCGGGCCTCAGGTCGGCGGCGACAGCGTGCGGTAGTGGTAGGCGTAGCCGTCGGCAAAGCCCAGGGTG
>JANNGJ010000103.1:0-2265 GCA_031403815.1 Burkholderiales bacterium
AGCGCTTTCGAAACCTTCGTGGCGGGTGACACGAAGGCGACCTTTGCGGTGCGTTCATCGGCAACCGCCGAAGACTTGCCTGACGCGTCCTTTGCCGGCCAACAGGAAACCTTCCTGAACGTGCACGGCATCGACGAGGTGCTGCAACACATGCACGAGGTGTTCGCCTCGCTGTACAACGATCGTGCCATCAGCTACCGCGTGCACAAGGGCTTTGCCCACGCGGATGTGGCGCTGTCGGCCGGTGTGCAACGCATGGTGCGCTCCGACGTCGGCTCGGCCGGCGTGATGTTCACGATCGACACCGAGAGTGGCTTCAAGGACGTGGTCTTCATCACCTCCAGCTACGGCCTGGGCGAGACGGTGGTGCAGGGCGCCGTCAACCCCGACGAGTTCTATGTCCACAAGCCGGCGCTGATGGCGGGCAAGCTGGCAGTGATCCGGCGCACCCTGGGCTCCAAGTTGATCCGCATGGAGTTCACAACGGCCGCCGAAAAGGCCACGGGCGGCAAGCTCGTCAAGACGGTGGACAACCCGGCCGAGCTGCGCAATCGCTACTCCCTGACCGACGCCGACGTGACCGAGCTGGCCAAGTACGCGCTCGTCATCGAGAAGCACTATGGCCGCCCGATGGACATTGAGTGGGGTCGTGACGGCCAGGACGGCAAGCTCTACATCCTGCAGGCACGCCCGGAGACAGTGAAGAGTCAGGCGGCGGGGCAGGTCGAGCACCGCTACAAGTTGAAGGGCCTGAGCGCCGTGCTGGCCGAAGGCCGCGCCATTGGCCAGAAGATCGGTACCGGCCCGGTGCGGGTGGTGTCGTCGATTGCCGAGATGGAGCGCGTGCAGCCCGGCGACATCCTGGTCACCGACATGACCGACCCGAACTGGGAGCCGGTGATGAAGCGCGCTGGCGCGATCGTCACCAACCGGGGCGGCCGTACCTGCCATGCCGCCATCATCGCCCGTGAGCTCGGCATCCCAGCCGTGGTGGGCTGTGGCGACGCCACCAGCACCCTGCACGAAGGCGCGCTGGTCACCGTGGTGTGCTCCGAGGGGGACACCGGCCTCATCTACGACGGCTTGCTGGAGACCGAGGTCAGTGAAGTCGAGCGCGGCGAGATGCCCTATTGCCCCATCAAGATCACGATGAACGTGGGCAACCCCTCGCTGGCTTTCGAGTTCGCCCAGATCCCGAACGCTGGCGTCGGCCTGGCTCGGCTCGAGTTCATCATCAACAACAACATTGGAGTTCACCCCAAGGCGATCCTGGACTACCCGAACGTCGACCCCGAGCTGAAGAAGGCCGTCGAGTCGGTGGCGCGCGGGCATGCCAGCCCGCGTGCCTTCTACGTCGACAAGATCGCCGAAGGCGTGGCCACGATTGCCGCCGCCTTCTGGCCCAAGCCGGTGATCGTGCGCCTGTCAGACTTCAAGAGCAACGAGTACCGCAAGCTGATTGGCGGCGCGCGCTATGAGCCCGACGAAGAGAACCCGATGCTGGGGTTCCGCGGCGCCTCGCGTTACATCAGCGGTGAGTTCGCAGACGCCTTCGGCATGGAGTGCGAGGCGCTCAAGCGAGTGCGCCAAGATATGGGCTTTAGCAATGTCGAACTGATGGTGCCGTTCGTGCGCACCGTGAAGCAGGCCGAGCGTGTCGTGGCGATGCTCGCCGAGCGCGGCTTGTCGCGCGGCGTCAACGGCCTGCGCGTGATCATGATGTGTGAGGTACCGAGTAATGCGATCCTCGCCGACCAGTTCCTGGAGCACTTCGACGGCATGTCGATCGGCTCGAATGACCTGACCCAGTTGACCCTCGGCCTGGACCGCGACTCCGGCCTGGAGCAACTGGCGGGTGACTTCGACGAGCGCGACCCGGCCGTCAAGGCCATGATTTCTCGCGCCATCGCGGCCTGTCGCGCCACGGGCAAATATGTCGGCATCTGTGGCCAGGGCCCCAGCGACCACCCCGACTTTGCCGACTGGCTGGCCCAGGAGGGCATCGTGTCGATCTCGCTCAACCCCGACTCCGTGGTCGAGACCTGGCGCCGTCTGGCGGCGCGGCGCTGAGCGACTGAGCCCGCACTGCTATACTTGTGGGCTTTTCCCTTGCCACACTGCACGATGACGCCGCAGTACGGCTTCCATCCCTGGAAACCATAAGGAGTCCAAAAATGCGTCACTATGAGATCGTTCTGCTGATCCATCCGGATCAAAGCGAACAGGTTCCGGCCATGCTGGAACGCTACAAGGCCCTTCTGACGG
>JANNGJ010000104.1:0-1725 GCA_031403815.1 Burkholderiales bacterium
CCCTGCAACCACATCCAGCCGGCAATCGTGTCGATGGCGTTGTGGCGCCCCACGTCTTCGACGAAGGTCAGCATCTCGGTGCCGCGAAACAGCGCGCAGCCGTGCACCGAGCCGGCGCGGCGGTGCACGCTGTCGGTCTTGCGCATCGCCTCGTTGAGCTGCTGCAGGGTGGACTGGTGGATGCGGGCCGTGGCCGCCGAGGGCAGGCGGGTGGCGTCGAGCTCGTCCATCAGGTGGCCGAACATGGTGCCCTGGCCGCAGCCGGTGGTGACGATGCGACGCGAGGTGCGCGCTTCGATCGAGGGCGCCGCGCCGCGCCGCGTCTTCACGGCGGCGGCTTCAACCTCCCAGTCGACCGTGATCGACTCCACCTCGTCGAGCGACTCGACCAAGCGCTGGTTTCGCAAATAGCCAAGCGCCAGCAATTCGGGCGCAGCGCCCAGGGTCATCAGCGTGACGACCTCGCGCTTGTCGACGAACAGGGTCAGAGGCCGCTCGGCGGGGATCTGGATGCAGCGCCGTTGACCGAACTCGTCGCGCACCTCGACCTCGCGCGTCAAGGGCGCCTGGGCTCGGCTCAGGTGGGGCAGCAAGAGTGTGCTGCGCGGGTCAGGCAAGGGCAACATAGGTATCGTGAGTCTGCGGGCCCATCGCCGTGGGCTCTGCCGCCCTTATAGCCGCAGTGGCATCAGGTCTTCTTCGCAGGGGCTTTGGCCGGCGCCGCAGCAGGCGCAGCGGGCACAGGCGGTGCGGCGGGCGCAGCGGCGGTTGCAACGGCTGGCGGCGGGAAGACGAAGGCGCCCGGGTCGGCACAGGCCGGCGCGGCGGTGGCTGGCTTGATGTCCTTGGAGGCCTTCTTGGCTTCGGCCTGGTAGCGCGCGGCGACCTTGTCCATCGACCGGCACAACTGGAAGTCGGCGACCTTGTTGCCATGCGCGGTCTTGGCGGCTGCCTCGGCCGCCTTGGCCTTGGCTTCGTCGGACAGCACGGGCGTGGGCAACTTGGCGAAGGCGCCAGCGGCGGCCAGCGCCAGGGCAATCAGGGTGACGATGCGCTTCACGGGCACTCCTCTCAGGTTTCTTGGGCGGCCAGGGGGGGCGACGTGGGCGCCGAACGCTGGGCCGGGATCTTGCCGGCGCGAACGTCGTCAGCCCACAGCTCGTGGTGTTCGCGGGCCCAGGCTTCATCGACGTAGCCGGTGCGCATGGCGCTGTAGGCGCCCTTCATGCCCACCGTGCCCATGTAGATGTGGCCGATGAACAGCGTCATCATCAGCAGCGAAGCAATGCCGTGAACCATGTTGGCCACTTGCATGTCACTGCGCAGGTAGGCCATGCCGGGTACCAACTGGTTGAGCACCAAGCCCGAGGCGACGACGATGATGCCGAAGAAGAACACCCCCGCCCAGAACAGCACTTTTTCACCTGCATTGAAGCGGTGTGAGGGCACTTCGGCGCCACCGAACATGCCCCCGGCACGCGCCAGCCAGGTCAGGTCTTCCTTGCGTGGCAGGTTGTCGCGCACGAAGGTGAAGATCACCACCAGCAGGGACACGGCAAACAGAGGCCCGGCAAAGTTGTGCGCATTCTTGAGCGCGTAGGTGAGCCAGCCGAACAGCGTGCCGCCGATCACCGGCAACAGGATGAACTTACCGAAGGCCATCACCAGGCCTGACACGGCCAGCACCGTGAAGGCGATGGCGTTGGTCCAGTGCGCCGAGCGCTC
>JANNGJ010000105.1:0-3879 GCA_031403815.1 Burkholderiales bacterium
CTCGGATTCGCTGAGATCATCCGCATTGTGATCTTGAACATTGACGCCGTGGGCGGTGCGACCGGATACCAGGTTCCGGGTTACGCAAATTTTCTCTGGATCGGAATTTTCACGTCGTCGCACGCCACCTTTCGTTGTGGATCGGGCCGCTGGGGCACCCTGCGCAGCGAAGTCAAGGAGGAGGCGAAGCCGGGGGACATGAGCGGAGCAGGGTGCCCCAGTGGCACGATCCCCGCGCAGATGCAGGCAGGCAGGCAGGCAAACGCACGCATCGATGCGAACGTCCACAGCAGGGTCCGAAGAGGGCCAGCACCAGATCGACGCGGTTGAACGCATTTGCGCATCAGCGCGGCAGGTGTCGTGCGCCCCAAGCCAGCAACACGCCGCCGACCAGGATCACGCCCAAGCCCCAGCTCAATGAGCTGAACTGAGCGATGCCGCCCACCAGTGGCGGGCCGATGACCATGCCGAAGTAGCCGATCGACGACACCGCCGCAATGCCCTCGGCCGCAGACACACCGGGCACGCGCGCCGCGGCCATGAACAGGATCGGTACGACGTTGGCAAAGCCGATGCCGACCACCGCCAGGCCGACCAAGGCCAGCACAGGCTCGCGCGTCCACAACACCAGGGCCATGCCCGCGGCGCCGAGCAGACCACTGCCCGCCAGCAGCCGCGGCGCGCGGATGTGGGTGCGTAGGGTGTCGCCGGCAAAGCGCGTCGCGGCCATGGCCGCGGAGAAGCTGGCGAAGCCCAGCGCGGCCAGGGCCGGCGCCGCGCCGACATCCTCTTGCAGGTAGAGCACGCTCCAGTCGTAGATGGCGCCCTCGGCGAGCAGGCCGACGGCGGCCAAGCCCCCCAGTACCGCCAGGGCGCCGCGCGGCAGCCGGTAGCCGGCAGCCGATGCAAGGCTGGCCGGCCGCACCGGCAGCATGAAGGCACAGGCCCCGGCGACCGCCGCAGCCACACCGGCGCCCGCCAGCGCCAATTGCAGTGCTGCCGGCACCTCGGCGCGGATCGCCAGCGCCCCCAACCCGGCGCCGGCCATGCCACCGAGGCTGAACATGCCGTGAAAGCCGCTCATCACCTTCTTGCCACTGACGGCCTCGAGCTCGCTGCCTTCGGCATTGATGGCCACATCGAACTGGGCAATGCCAGCGCCGAGCACCGCGGCCAAGGCCATCAGCGTGGCGTAGTCACTGGGCAGCAAGACGGCCGCCAGCGCCGCCGCCATCACCCCGCCCGACACCAGGGCCGCCGCCCGCGCACCCACGCGCGCAATCACCTGCCCCGCCTGGGTCAGGCACAGCACGGCGCCGGCGGCCAGCGCCAACAGCACCCAAGACAAGGCAGCGGGATCCAGCCCGTAGTGCGCCTTGACGGACGGCACGTGCACGCCCCACAAGCCGCCGAGCGCACCAAAGAACAGGAACTGTGTGCGCGTGGCCCAGCGGGCGGCGCGCAGACGCGCTGCGCTGTGGACGCCGGCAGCGGCAGACAAGGTCAGCACGCCAGCGCTTCAGCGCTGGCTGCGTGCTTTGCGCGAATCGATCTCGGCCAGTTGGGCTTTGATCAGCAGCAACAGCACCCGGGCGTCCTCGACCGTCATGCTCAGGGTGCTGCTCGGCTCGCTGCCGTCGTCACGCGCGGGCGCGGCCTGCACCGTGGCGTCCACGCGCGCCCGCACCAGGCCATGGCTGTTGGACATCGACTTGATGCACTGCAGTTCGATGGTGTGTGTTTTCATGAGCGCAAGGGTAGCTGAGCCGATGGCCCCTGGAACCCGCCCGCGCGCAACGTGATGACGAGGGTGTCGCGGTGGCCCGGCTGCGCCGGGATCAGGGGCTGGATCGGGGTGGACTCGTGAATCACACGGGCGTCGTCGAGCAGCAGGGTGGTCCAGGGCTGGCTCAGCGTGAAGCGCAGGCCAGCCGGCCCATCGGCTTCGAAGACACGCGTTTCGCCGCCCTTCACGCCCACGCGCTGCACCAACAGCACGGCCACCAGATCGACGCCGTCGCGGTGCGCGCCCTCGGGCGTGGGCCGGCCGATGCCACCGGCCGTGTCGATGCGAAACGGATGCGCCTCGAGGTACCAGGGCTGCGTACCTCGCAGCGCCGAGGCCCGTGCGGCCAACCAGCGCAACAACACCGGCCACAGCGGCTCGGCGACCATTGCGGGCTCGAGCGGCTCGAACCAGCGTTCGATGCCGCCGTGCAAGGCGTTGTACTCCAGCGGCTGCCAATGGGCGCGGTGCGGTGCCGCCACCACGTTGGAGCCGTCAACGATGAAACCGCCGTGGCGGCGCTGGCGGTAGCGGCCGCCGTCACGCAAATGGGCGTCGGCAACCAGGCGGTCCCAGCAAGGCCACCAGGCATCAAGGGCGTGCAGCGGCGCGCCCAGTTGCTGGTGCAGGTTGGCCGGGTCGATGACGGCGTGGCCGCTCTGGCGCAGCGCGTCGTCAACTGCGTTGCCCGGCGTCAGCAGCGGCGGCAGCAGCACCGCGCTCACAAGCCCAGGCGCTGGTCGGCCAGGGCAGCCCCGGCGCCCAGGGCGCGCAACTTGGCTTCAGCCACATGCCGGTCCATCGGCGCCAGGCCGCAGTTGGTGCAGGCGATCAGGCGGTCGCGGCGCACGAACTGCAGGGCGCGGCCGATGGTATCGGCGACTTCTTCGGCGGTCTCGATCACATCACTGGCCACGTCGATCACGCCGACCATGACTTCCTTGCCTTCGAGCAAGCCGATCATCTCGATCGGCACCAGGGAGTGAATGCACTCCAGGCTGACCTGGTCGATGCGGCTCTTCGCCAGGGCCGGAAAAATCTTCTCGTACTGGCGCCACTGCTGCCCGAGCGTGGCCTTCCATTGCAGGTTGGCTTCAATGCCATAGCCGTAGCAGATGTGTACCGCTGTCTTGCACGTGAGGCCGGCGGCCGCGCGTTCGAGCGCCTTCACGCCCCAGTCCGCGGCCTCGTCGAGGAAGACGTTGAAGGCTGGTTCGTCGAACTGCACGATATCGATACCGTCGGCCTGCAGGGCACGCGCCTCCTGGTTCAGCAGGTCGGCGAAGGCCAGCGCCAGCGTCACGCGGTCGCCGTAAAAGCGGTCGGCCACGGTGTCGACAATGGTCATCGGCCCGGGCAGAGTGAACTTGGTCAAGCGCGTGGTGTGCGCGCGCAACAGGCGGGCCTCGGTCGCGTGCACACGGCCCTTCAACGCCAAGGGCCCGACGACCTGCGGCACCATGGCCTTGTAGCGGTCGCCGCGGATACCCATCTCGACCTTGTGCTCGAAGTCGATGCCGGCCACGCGCTCCAGGAAGCCGTGCACGAAATGCTGGCGCGACTGCTCGCCGTCGCCGATCACCGCCAGGCCGGCGTCTTCCTGGGCCTTGATCCACAACAGCGTGGCGTCGCGCTTGGCGTCGGCCAGCGCTGTGCCTTGCTCACGCCACTGTGGCCAGAGCTTGTGGGTCTCGGCCAGCCAACCAGGTTTGGGCAGGCTGCCTGCGATGGCGGTGCGGAACATGGGGGGTCTCCTTCGGGCGGGTGCCGAGGATACCCAAGCCGCTTCAGTCTTGCTGCCAGCGGTCGCCCTGGCCCAGCCCCGGCGGGGCGCGCAGGGCGGCCACGGCCTGCGCCTCGCCCAACAGGGTGGCGCGCCACCACAGGGTGCTGATTGCGGCCACGAGCCGGTGGTGCTCAGGCTCGCGTGCGGCCGCCTCGGGCTCGCGTTTGAGCGGCCCAGCCCGCGCGCGCAAGCGCTGCCCGGCGTTGCCGCCGAAGCTCATGTGATCGGCGCCGTCCAACCACAGCAAAGCACGCCGGCCGCGCGGCAGGCCGTCATAGACGCTGGCGCGGCGCTCGCCAGTGAGGCC
>JANNGJ010000106.1:0-6306 GCA_031403815.1 Burkholderiales bacterium
GGCCCGATCACCGACAACGCCGGCGGCATTGCCGAGATGGCCGAGTTGCCCAAGAGCGTGCGCGACGTCACCGACCCGCTCGACGCCGTCGGCAACACCACCAAGGCGGTGACCAAGGGCTACGCGATTGGCTCGGCCGGCCTGGCAGCGCTGGTGCTGTTCGCCGACTACACCCACTCGCTCGAAGGCCGCGGCCTGAGCGTCAGCTTCGACCTGAGTGACCCCTTGGTCATCGTCGGCCTGTTCATCGGTGGTCTGATTCCCTACCTGTTCGGCGCGATGGCGATGGAGGCTGTGGGCCGCGCCGCGGGTTCGGTGGTGGTGGAAGTACGGCGCCAGTTCGCCGACGGCCAGATCATGGCCGGCAAGCGCAAGCCCGACTACAGCGCAGCGGTTGACATGCTGACCACCGCGGCGATCAAGGAAATGATCGTTCCGTCCTTGTTGCCTGTGGTGGTGCCGATTCTGGTTGGCCTGCTGCTCGGCCCGGCCGCACTCGGCGGCCTGTTGATGGGCACCATCGTCACCGGTCTGTTCGTCGCCATCTCGATGTGTACCGGCGGTGGCGCCTGGGACAACGCCAAGAAGTACATCGAAGACGGCCACCACGGCGGCAAGGGCAGCGAGGCGCACAAGGCCGCCGTCACCGGCGACACCGTTGGCGACCCGTACAAGGACACCGCCGGCCCGGCTGTCAATCCTTTGATCAAGATCATCAACATCGTGGCCCTGCTGATCGTGCCCTTGCTGCCAGCGGGCACGGCAAGCAAGGCAGCGGCCCCGCACGCCACGCCGGCCAGCGTCACCGCGCCCGCGGCTGCAGCGCCCGCCGCGCCGGTCATTACCGCCGTTCCTGCGGCGGCAACAGCGCCAGCCTCAGCGGCCTCCAAGTAGGACGCTGAAACGCACAGCCGACAAGGCCCGGGGCTTACGCCGCCGGGCCTTTTCGCTTCTGTTTCTTTGCAAGAGGTGCCTGCCATGTCTGCGATCCGACTCAACCCCCTCGATGCCTCCTGGCTCTACACCGAGTCGCGCGACACGCCGATGCACGTCGGTGCGCTGCTGCCCTTCCGCCTGCCGGCCGGCGCACCGAAAGACTTCGGTCGCCGGCTGATGGCCGAGTTGCGCAAGCACCAGCGCTTCGCGCCGCCCTGGAACCGGCGCCTCAAGTCCAGCCTGCTGAAGATGCCGGTGCACCACTGGGTCGAGGACGACGACATCGACCTGGAGGCGCACTTGCGCCACACCGCCCTGCCGCACCCCGGCGGCGAGCGTGAGCTGGGTGAGCTGATTGCGCGCCTGCACAGCCAGCCGCTGGATCTGTCGCGGCCACCGTGGGAGTGCACCCTGATCGAAGGCCTCGATGGCGGGCGCTTCGCGTTCTTCGTCAAGATGCACCACTCGCTGATCGATGGCGTCAGCGGCATGAAGCTGCTGCAGCGCGCGATGCCCGACGACGCAGAGAAGAGCCTGACGGTGGCACCCTTCTGGGCCGTCGGTGCTGGCCCGGCGCGCAAGAACGCCAAACCCAAAGTTGGCAAATTCGCGGAGCGAGACACCAGCGCCGCGACCTACGCCAACGCCGCCGCAGGCGCCATCGAGGCACTGCGCGGCCAGGTGGGCACGGTGCCGCAGTTGCTGTTGGCCTTCGGCAAGCTGTTGCGCACCAATGGGCCCACCGATGAGACATTGCAGGTGCCGTTCGGCGCACCCTCTTCCGTGCTGAACGGGCGGGTTCGCGCCAAGCGCCGTTTCGCCACCCAGCAGATCGAGATCGAACGCATGAAGGCCGTGGCGGCTGGCGCCGGTTGCACGCTCAACGACCTGGTCCTGGCCACCTGCGGCGGGGCCTTGAAGCGCTTCCTCGAAGACGGCGGCGAGCTGCCCGAGAAATCGCTCACCGCAGGCATTCCGGTCTCGGTGCGGCCCAAGGACGACGAGAACACCGGCAACGCCATCACCTTCATCATTGCCACCCTGGGCACCGACATCGCCGACCCGCTCGAGCGCCTGGCTGCGATTCGCGCTTCGGTGCTGAGCGCCAAGGCGCATGTCCAGAGCCTGCCACGCCAGGCCATGACGCAGTACACGATTGCCCTGATGGCCCCGACCCTGCTCAGCCTGCTGACTGGCCTGGGCGGGCGCACGCGGCCGATGTTCAACATCACCATCTCGAACGTGCCAGGGCCCGAGAAACCGATCTACTTCCGCGGCGCCGAGATGCTGGGCACGTTTCCGGCCTCCATCATCACCCACGGCCAGGCCCTCAACATCACCTGCCAGAGCTATGCCGGGATGATGGACTTCGGCTTCACCGCCTGCCACGCCAGCCTGCCGCACATGCAGCGCATCGCCGTCTATACCGGCCAGGCCTTCGACGAACTCGAGGCCCTGATCCTCAAGCCGGCGAAGAAGAAGGCCCGGCCGCGGCGCAAAGCCGTGGCCTGATACGCCGATTCAGGCCGCCGCCGGCAAGCGCACTGCACTGTCCTGGTCCAGCGCACCGCGAATGAAGTTGTCGAGTGCAGCCAGGCACGGGATGGTCAGGTCGCGCCTGCCCTTCTCGTCGAAACGGATCACACCGCACTGGGCCAGGCGACGCAGCGCCCGGCTCACGGTCTCGAGCGTCATGCCCAGGTAGTTGCCGATCTCGGCACGCGACATGTGCAGCGTGATCTGGTCGGTGCGCAAATCCCGCTCAGCCAAGGACTGGGCCCAGTCCTTGATGAAATCCGCCACGCGCGCGTCAGCTGGCAAGGTGCCCAGGGCGACCAGGCAATCGCTGCCGCGCCCGATCTGCCGGCTCATGGCCGCATGCAACAGGCGCGTCAGCTCGGGCGAGTGCATGCAGGCCGCCAGCAGGTCGGCATAGGCCACCGCCCAGACTTCACCGGTGTCCAGAGCGATGGCGTCGCAGGCATGGCGCCCCTCGGCAATGCCATCAAAGCCGAGCCAGTCGCCGCGAAAGTGCAGCCCGACCACCTGGCCGCGGCCGTCGGCCGTCAAGTTGACAGTCTTGAACTGGCCCGAATTGACGAGGTAGAGGTGGCTGAAGGCCGCGCCGCCGTCGTAGATGGCGTCGCCGACGCGCACCGCACGTCGCGTGAAAGGCAGCAACTGCTGCACCAGCGTGAGGTTGTCGCGCCAGCCGCGCGCTGGGTTGCTGTGGATCGAAGGCGTGTGCATGGCGTTGGCTCCTTGAACGGGGTGACATGGATTGCTCTATGTCAAGGAGCGTAGGTCGCGTGCGCAAATGCTTGACGCATCGCAAGGCGATCTCGGCAACACTGCGTGAACCGTCGGTAAACGGCCCGCGCGGGCAGCCATGCAAAACGGCCCCGAAGGTCCGTCAATGCATGCAGGGTGCGATGGGGTGGCCGTTGGGGCTTGATGCCCCTTTGCCGCCCCTTCTTGCCCCGGACTTATCCCAGGATCCATCCCAAGGCAATGACGAATCGCCTCTACAGCCCGGCAGACCCCGCGGCGGTCAGTTGCACGGTCGCTGTAGGGCTGCTCCTACGTTGATTGCGCCCTTGCGCCGATGGCGCGCCGCACGCTGCGCGCGCAGCATCAGGTTCATTGACGCGCGCACCCCGCGGGCGCCCTGGACGGTTGGCAATGAACCCCCTGCAGCACGCTTGGCAGATTCCTGTTCCGGTCGGCGCTGTCGCCCGCCGGCGGCAGAACTGGCGCCGCTGGCCCCGCTCTCTGGCCACGCCCTTCGCCGTGGCCTGGCTGGTACTCGCTGGCACGCTGTGCGTGCTGAGCCTGCTGCTGGTCTTCCAGCACGTGGTGCGCCAAGGCGTTGAGCAGGGCGAGGCGCGCAATCAGGCGATCGCGGCGCACGCTGACGGCGTCTGGCGCTGCAATGCCATGCGCTCGGGCGGCGAGCGCGCAGGTTGCCGGGTGCAGCTCGACGCTGCGCACGCCGCCGCGACGGTCGTCCAGCACCGCGCCCAGTCACCAGCCGCAATAGCCGTCGCGCACCGCGAACCCTGATACGGGGGCAGCACCTGCAGCTCGACTGTCCACTGCCGCTGAATCCAAGAAAGACCTGAATGAGCCCCTCCCACACCCGATTTGCGCGCCCCCTGTGGGCCCTGACCCTGCTGGTGGCTGCCTTGGGCGCAGCGTCGGCGCTGGCGGCGGACGGCAGCAGCGCGGCAAAGTCAGAGGCCCGCTACCAGCGCGACGCGGCTGTCTGCCTGAGCAAGCGCTATGCCGGCGACAAGGACGACTGCCTGAGCGAGGCAGGCACCGCACGCTCCCAGCGTGAACCGGTGACGATCGACCCCGATCCACAGCGCTACATGCGCAATGCGCTCAAGCGCTGCGAGCCCCTGCCCGAAGCCGATCGGATCGATTGCATCGCCCGCATGCAAGGCCGCGGCACCACCAGCGGCAGCGTGGCCGGCGGCGGCATCTACCGCGAGCTGGTGACGCGCGAGGTGGGCCTGCCACCGTCACCCATGCCGGCGTCAGCGCCGGCATCGGCGCCCAAGTAAGCCCGGCAGCAGGTCAGGTGGCGCGGGCGACGGTCTGGCGCGCGAGCACGTCGGCCAGCAGGCGCTGCGATTCCTTGCGCACCACGTCGTAGCACTCGCAGGCCCGGCCCTCCAGGCCCGAGCGGTCGAGTACGGCAATGTGGCCGCGGCGGTAGCGGATCAGGCCGCGCTGCTGCAGGCGGCCGGCAGCCTCGGTGATGCTTTCTCGGCGCACGCCCAGGATGCTGGCCACCAGTTCCTGGGTCATCACCAGCTCGCGCGCCGGCACCCGGTCCAGCGTCAGTAGCAGCCAGCGGCTGAGTTGCTGCTCGACGGAATGGTGGCGGTTGCAGGCCGCCTGCTGTGTCATCTGCGTCATCAAGGCTTGTGCATAGCGCAGCAGCAAACGCTGCGTCGCGCCGCCGAGATCGAACTCCTGCTTCAGGCGCTGGCGATCCAGGCGCCACGCCTGGCCCGCGGTCTGCACCACCGCCGAGCTGGGTGTCGTGTCGCCGCCCATGAACAGCGAGATGCCGACCACGCCCTCATTGCCCACGCCCGCACTTTCGGCCGACGTACCCGCGCCGGTCACATAGTGCAGCGAGACGATCACGGTGGTCGGGAAATAGGCATGCTGCAACTGCTGCCCAGGCTCGTAAAGCATCTCGCCCAGGGGCAAGCTCACACGCTCGAAGTGCGGCACCAGGCGCTCGAACTCGGCCTTGGGCAGCGCCGCGATGAGCAGGTTCTGGTTTGGGCTGGCGGCGGGCAACATCCCCGGCACCGCGATCAGCGCTTGGCCGTGACTTCGACGCCAATGCCACGAAAGCCCACGTAGCGGCAGGCGCGGTTGAACATCGGCTCGCCGCTGACGCGGAACTGCCGCGTCGCGCCCCTGGCGTCAACGCGGCTGAAGCCAAAGTCCAGGAAGGGCTGGCGCGCCGCGATTTTGTCCTGCAGCACGCGCCGCTCGGCCTCGTTCCAGCCCGGCGCGTCGTTGTCGTTGCCCCTGCCGAGAAAGGCGCTCACGCCCAGGCCCAGCATCTCTTCCACCGGGCCCGACACCTGGGTGAATTCGCCACTCTCGTTCTGCTCCCAGTACCAATCGGAGGCGAGCTCGGTGAAGCGGCGGAAGCGGTCTTCGCTGGCCAGCAACTCGGCGGTGCGCTCGCGCACGGTTCTCTCCAGCTCCTGGTTGTAGTTGGCGAGCTTCTTGTAGAGCAGCCGCACCTCGAGCATGTTGTGGATGCGGGTCTTGACTTCGACCAGATCGAAGGGCTTGGTGATGAAGTCCTTGGCCCCCGCCTCCAGGGCGCGCAGCTTGTGCCCCGGCTGCGCCGTCAGCACCACCACCGGCAGGTAGCTGTCGTCGTTTTCGGCTTGCAGCGCCTCCATCACCCCAAAGCCGTCCATGGCCGGCATCTGCAGGTCGAGCAGGATCAAGTCGTAGTGATTTTCGCGGTGCAGGGCGCAGACCTGGCGCGGGTCGGTCGTCGAAGTCACATTGCTGTAGCCGGCCTCGCGCAGCAAGCGCTCGAGCAGTTGCACATGCGCCTCCTGATCGTCGACGATCAAAATCTCGGCGTTGAGCAGTTCCTCGGTTGAAACCATCATCTCGTCTCCTCGGCGGCAGCCTGTGCCGTTTGGTTTGTGTTCAGTTCCAGGGCCAGGTCCAGCGTGAGCATGAACTCGTCCACCCGGATCGGTTTTGTCACGTAGCGGAAGAAGCCCGCGGCCAGGCCGGCTTCGATGTCATGTGGCATCGCGTTGGCGGTCAGCGCAATCACGGGGATGTGCACCGTGGCCGGGTCTTTCGCCAGCA
>JANNGJ010000107.1:0-5889 GCA_031403815.1 Burkholderiales bacterium
GGAGATCGACACGCCTCCTTGATAGTTGACCTGCGCCGTGAAGCTCCCGTCGACAGGCGAGAAGTTGTAGGTCTGACCTTGCCCGATATAGTCTCCGGCGTCACTCGTCATCGTCAGCGATGTGACCTGCGCCAGCGCGACCGGCGACATTGCCAGCAGAACCACGGCGATTGCTCCCTTCATCAATCGCCAGCTCAGTTTCAGCAAATTCCCCAGCATCCCTCGACTCCTCGTCAATGCGGCCACCACCTTGGCAGCTAATGGCCGCGATGATGGCCGATCCGCATGTGCAATGGAAGTCCTTCGTTCCAGTTGGAACCACCAAGATGCCGCGTCGTACCTTCAAATAGGGGGGCAGTCCGCGTGCCGCAACATCTTCAAGGCCGCGAATTGAGCCAAACAGCGCCATGACTGCGGTGATCGCTGTGTTTCTAGATTCCTGCTGTGTCAGGCCTACCTTTCCGAGCCGGAGGCTGACGGTGGCGAGGCGCGCAGGCTGCGGCCGCGGCGTGCGCGACTCTTGGCCGTCGGCATCCGGCTCGGCCATGTAGGTCTGGCCCATGTCCTCGACCAACACACCCCAGCGCGTGAGCATCTTCATCAGACGGGTAATGATCGCCTGCAGCAGCGCATGAACCTCGTCGTCGGTGGGCGAGCCCACTTCGACGAACTCCGGCACGCCATCGGCACCACCCCTTCGGGGGCCTCGGTGTGTGTGCGACCGACCGCTTCGGGGCGACGAGTTCACTGCAGTGGGTGTCGCTGATGGGGTCGCAAGCTGTCCGCCACTCCCTGCGAAAGCAGCCGCACGCTGGCGCCGCTGCGCGCAACTGCGTCCCTCAGCCGAACATCATTCGCCAGATCGCCACCGCCACATGGCCCCAAATGCCGATGTTGAAGCCGAGCAGGCCGAACAGCTTGGCCCAGGCGAACAGAGCGCGGGCGCGGCGCAGGCAGCCCTCTTCGCCGGTAACGCCGTAGAGCAGGATGTAGATCACCGAGGGCACGAAGGTGCCGACCGTGAGCACAGCCATGACCCAGTAAAAGGCGATCACGCCGTCACAACCACAGGGTCACGCGTTCGAGCAGGAGCACCGCGCCGAAACCAAGCAGTGCAATCAGCGTCCACTTCAAGATCAGCATGCAGCGTTGGCGCCAGACCACCTGGCCGGTGGCCAGGAAGACCGCGAAACACAGCAGGCCCGAGACCAGCAAGAGGCCGACGACAAGGCGAAAGATCAACATGCGGCGGGCCCTTCGGGTGTCACCACGCGGGCGCCAGTTCGGCAAAGCCGGCCGGGGCGTCGGCAGCGTTGTCAAAGGTGGCGATCTCAAAGGCGCTGGTGTCGGCCAGCAGCGCGCGCAGCAACTTGTTGTTCAGCGCGTGGCCGCTCTTGAAGGCGGTGTAGTGGGCCAGCATGGGGTGGCCTGCGATGTGCAGATCGCCAATGGCGTCGAGTATCTTGTGTTTGACGAACTCGTCGTCGTAGCGCAGGCCCTCGGCATTCAGCACGCGCGTGTCGTCGACCACGATCACGTTGTCCATGCTGCCACCCAAGCCCAGGCCGCGCGCGCGCATGGCTTCCACGTCCTTGCTGAAACCAAAGGTGCGGGCGCGGGCAATGTCTTGTTTGTACTTGCCCGAGCCCATGTCGAAGGAGACACGCTGGCCGGTGGCGTTGACCGCCGGGTGGTCGAACTCGATCTCGAACGTCAGCACGTAGCCGTGGTGCGGATCGAGCTTGGCCCACTTCAGGCCGGCGCCCTCACCTTCACGCACTTCCACGGGCTTGAGCACGCGAATGAAGCGCTTGGGCGCGTTCTGCAATTCGATGCCGGCGCTTTGCAGCAGGAAGACGAAGCTGGCGGCCGAGCCGTCGAGCACCGGCACTTCATCGGCGGTGATATCGATGGCCAGGTTGTCCAGACCCAGGCCGGCGCAGGCCGACAGCAGGTGCTCGATGGTCTGCACCTTGGGTGCACCGGGGTCGCCCCCGGCGCTGATCGTCGAAGCCATGCGCGTGTCGCTGACGCTCTGCGGATTGACCGCAATCGTCACCGGTTGCGGCAGGTCGGTACGGCGAAAGACGATGCCGCTGTCGGCCGGCGCGGGCTTGAGCGTGAGCTCGACCTTCTGGCCGCTGTGCACGCCCAAGCCGACGGCTCGGGTCAGGGACTTGAGGGTTCGCTGTTGCAGCATGGCGTGGATTGTCCGCGATCGGGCAGCGTGTCGCGGCTTCGCCCCGGCTTCACCTTGCCGGCGCTGGCACCTGTGCGGTGGTGCACGCGCCAGCACGATTTCGCCTCGGGTGCCAGGGTCTGAAGTGCTGTCATCGAGCGCTCGACTCGGCCGGCACCGTTTTGGTCATGCGCGCCACGAGCCGCCGCTGCGTGCGTGCCGACCGCCGTGCCCGCCGGGGGTGGCGGCACTTGAGACCACAGGAGGTGACCTCAAGCCGGCGAACGCCTCGGCGCTGACCCGGAACATGAAGTCTTCCGGGAAGCGCGTGCCGCGACTTGTCACGCCGCTGTCGCCGGCGCTAGACACTCCGCCACCCGCGTCACCTTCTTGCCCGCGATGATCATGCCCAGCACCTCGTCTTCCGTGACCTCGGCGGTCCGGTAGGTGCCGACGGTGCGGCCGTTCTTCATCACCGACAGGCGATCCGACAGGCCAAACACATCAGGCATGTCGTGCGAGATCAGGAAGATGCCCACGCCCTGCGCTTTGAGTTTGCGCACGAGGTCGTGGACCATGCGTGTTTCTTCGGGGCCGAGCGCGGCGCAGGGCTCATCCATGATCAGGGCCTTGGCCTTGAAGTAGAGCGCGCGCGCGATCGCCACCACCTGGCGCTGGCCGCCCGAGAGTGAGCGCACCGGCACGCGGATGTTCTTGAAGTTCGGGTTCAGGCGATGGAACACGTCGCGCGCGGCACTCTCCATCGCGTGGTCGTCGAGCGTGCCCCAGCGCGTCATCAGCTCGCGGCCGAGGAAGAGGTTGGCCACGGCGTCGAGGTTGTCGGCGAGCGCGAGGGTCTGGTAAATCGTTTCGATGCCCAGGCGCTGTGAGTCGGCGGGATTCGTGATCGAAGCTTGGGCGCCGTTAATGAAGACCTGCCCGCTGTCGATCGGGTAGACCCCCGCCAGCATCTTCATCAGCGTCGACTTGCCGGCGCCGTTGTGGCCGAGCAGAGCCACAACTTCGCCGGGGTGCACGGCCAGGCTGACGTTCTCGACCGCCTGCACGCCGCCGAAGGCTTTGTGGATGCCGCGCAATTCGACCAGGGGCGTTGCGCTGCTACTCACATCCGCTCCCCGGTCGCGCGGCGGTAGAGCACATCGAAGACGACGGCGACGATCAGCACCTGGCCGATGATGACCATGCGCCAGCCGATCGCCACGTCGAGCAGCAGCAGGCCGCTCTCGAGGAACTGGATGATCAGCGCGCCGAGCACGGTGCCGAGCACGGTGCCGCTGCCGCCGGACAGCGCCACGCCGCCGATGACTGCCGCGGCGATGACATACAGCTCCTGGTTGGCGCCGAGCGAGTTGGTGCCGGCGTTCAGGCGCGAGACGGCGACGATGGCCGCCACGGTGGTCAGCACGCCCAGCAGCAGAAAGAGTTTGAGCAGCACGCGCTTGACGGGGATGCCGACCAGCAGTGAGGCCTCGGGGTTGCCACCGATGGCATACACGTAGCGGCCGAAGCGGGTGCGGTTGACGAGGAAGGACACGCCCACGACGACGATGCCCCAGATCAGCACGGGGACGGGCACGCCCTGCCCTACGCCCTTGTCGGCGAGCTGGTAGGCGTTCATCGTGGCCACGAAAGCCAGGGCCAGCAGTGCGAAGGCGGCGGTGATCGCGATGTCGAAACCCAGCGGTCGCAGCGCCACACCGTGGGCACTCGCACAGCGGCGGCGCGACACCGTCATCCACACCAGGGCCGCGGCCATCACGATACCGAGCACCCAGCTCCAGGTTGGCCCGAGCGAGCCATCGAGGCCGCCGCCAAGCAGCAGGAAGGTGGCGTCGGTGATCGGTTGCGTCTTGCCGTCGGCCACCAGAAAGGCCGCGCCGCGAAACGACATCAGGCCGCCGAGCGTGACGACGAAGGACGGCACGCCGAGGTAGGCGGTGAGCCAGCCTTGGTAGAGGCCGATGATCAGCGCCAAGGCCAACCCCGCCAAACAGGCCGGCACCCAATGCCAGCCATGCGTGTACATCAGAAAGGCGATCAGCACGCCGATGACGCCCATCGCGGAACCGACGGAGAGGTCGATCTGCCGCGCCACGATGATCAGCGCCATCGCCGTGGCGATGATGCCAACCACCGCCGTCTGCTGCGCGATGTTGTAGAGGTTCTCCGGCGTCAAGAAGTTGCCGGTGAGGCCGTGGAAGGCCACGGCGATCACCGTCAACACGCCGGCCATGATGGCCAGGCGCAGATCGAGCGGGTTGATCTGCAGGCGCTTCAACATGCCGCCGCCGAAGCTACTTGCAGGCGTCGGGCGCTGTCGTCTTGTCAACGCCCTTGCAGGCCACGTCCTTCGGAATGTGGCCGGCCTTGATCGGCACGTCAAGGTTGGCGCGCGTGACCGGCACGGCCTTCAGGAACATGGCGTCCATGGTGATCTTCTTGGCGCCCTCGCTCCACTTGACCGAGCCGGCCACCGGCTTGCCTTTGGCCAGCGACACGGCGGCAGTGGCGGCTTCGCGGCCAAGGTCGCGCGAGTCCTTCCACACCGACACGGTCTGTGTGCCGAGCGCGACGCGGTTCAGGGCCGCGAAGTCACCGTCCTGGCCCGACACCGGCACGCCCTTCAAGCCGCGTGCCGAGAGCGCCGCCACCACGCCACCCGCAGTGCCGTCATTGGCGGCCACCACGGCATCGACCTTGTTCGCGTTCTTGGTCAGGATCTGTTCCATGTTCTTCTGCGCCACTTCGGGCTTCCAGCCTTCGGTGTATTCGTCGCCAACGATTTTGATGTCGCCCTTTTTCACCGCGGCGTCGATCACCTCTTGCTGGCCGGCGCGCAGGAAATCGGCGTTCGGGTCGGTCGGCGAGCCCTTGATCATCACGTAGTTGCCCTTGGGCTTGGCCGCGAACACGGCGCGCGCCTGCATGCGGCCGACTTCCTTGTTGTCGAAGGTGATGTAGAACACGCCCGGCGCTTCGATCAGGCGGTCGTACGCGACGACGGGGATGTTCTTGGCCTTGGCCTTGGTCAGCGCCGGCACGATCGCGTCCTTGTCCATCGCCAGGATGATCAGCGCCTTGGCGCCCTTGGCGATCAGGCCGTCGATGTCGGCCAACTGCTTCTCGGGCGAGCCGCCGGCATCGGCGCTGACGTAAGTGGCGCCGAGCTTGGCGAGCTGCTCCTTGATGGCTTTCTCGTCCGTCTTCCAGCGCTCTTCCTGGAAGTTGGACCAGCTCACGCCCACGGCTTGCGCCATGGCCAGCGAGCCCGCGCCGGCAAGAATGGCACCTGCGATCAGTCTGAGGGTTGTGTTCACGAAGCTTCTCCTTGGGGTTGGGTTGCCGCGATGGGCGATCTGCCGAATTCGCATGACAGACGAATTGAATAGCCGATGGCGCAAACCGACTACAGGGTTTGTCCGTGCGGGCAGGCCGGCGGGCGGCGCCAGAGGCGCCGCGCAGAAGATCGATGGCCGCGCCGACGCCGCGAACCGGCGACGGGCGCTGCTAGCGACGCTCTTCGAGCACGCCGACGACGCCCCAACGGCCATGGCCGTGCGTCATGGCGCGCCGCCGGGCCCCGTGCAAACGGGTGCGGCCGCCGAGGCTGAATGCCCCTGGTTTGGGAGGTAAGCCGGGTTCTCGATGTCGTGCATTCCATTGCTGGGCAGGGCAACCACCATTGCAGC